>NZ_JBBAWK010000002.1:0-119723 GCF_040397215.1 Candidatus Limnocylindrus sp. | reverse complement strand
TGAAGCCAGCGCGTCTGCCAATTCCGCCACCTCGACCCGTTCGAACCCCCTAATCTCTTAGGGGGTCGCGAGGCGGAAGGATAGCACAGCCCGCAGGTAGCTCTCTGGCTCGTCCACGAGCATTGGGGCCACCTGAGCGACGCGGCTTGAGCTCAAGAGTTCGACCGCGCGGAAGCGGATTGGCAAGATGTAGTTCGTCTCCGCAAGCCATTTCTGCAGGGCCACCAAGGATGCCGTGCGTGCAGCTCGGTCTCCTGGCTGGCGAGCGCGATTGAGCAACAGGTCGAGATCTTTAAGCTGGATTCCGGCGACGTTGCCGCCCGTCAGGACTGCCCCCGACCCCAGAAGCGGGTAAAGATCAACATCAATGCCGACATCGACGTTCAGAACGGCAAGTTGGAATGTTCCTGATGAGAGGCGGCTGGTGAGGTCGATAGGTGAGAGCTCTGTCACTTGAGTTGGGATACCGAAGGCCGTCCACGCCGCCGCCGCTTGCGCCGCGACCGCAGCGTCAGCAGGGTGCGCCAGCGCCGGAAGGGTCAGGATCTCCAGGCTCGCCGCCGCGCCAGTTGGCAGTGACCACCCCGTGGCCCCCCGCTTCCACTTGACCGACTTGAAGAGGCTCGTCGCATAGTCAACGCCACTCGTTGCGTCAGGAAGTGCGCTCCAGCCCCACGAGAGCGGCGACACGGGTGTCCGTGCAATGGAGCCCCCGAATACGTTGGTGATCGCAGCTGGGTCGAGGAGCGCCGCTAGGCCCGCTCGCAACCGAGGATCACGCAGCACGCCCCCTGGTCGCAGGTTCGTCGCAATCCCCGAGAAGACCGTTGAGCCGAGCTCAATCGTTATGCCTCGCGCAGCGGTGCCGCGACGCGCATCGGCCACATCGAGCCCCACAAGCTGATCGAGCGAACTTGTGCTCCAGCCGCGCAGTGCCGATGCGGCGTCGGGGAAGAAGTAGAGCGCGATCTTCTCTGCTGATGTGCCGGCCGCTGTGAGGGTTGCCACGTCTGGGGCGAGTAGATCGGTCCGCCGAACCAGGCCAGCGCCCCCGGAGGAGATGCTCGTAATGCGATACGGGCCGCTCCCCTGCGGCACCTTTGCCGCGTAAGAGTTTGGGATCTGTGCGGCGCTGAGCCCGGCAAACTGTGTCGCAGCGAGGAGTGGCAGCGACCCGAGCATCGTCGGTAGGTTTGCCAGCGCCCGTGAAGCGCTCATTCGCACCGTGCCAGCGTTATCGCCCTCTTCCGCAGTGATCGACTGCCAATACCCACCCGCGGTGCCGAGCTCCGACGCGATCGAGATCGTCATCAGCACATCGGCCGCGGTCACCGTGGATCCGTCCTGCCAGTGCGCAGCTGGGTCTAGGGTGATCGTCCATGAGAGTCCGTCGGCGGCGACACTCCACGCCGAGGCCACGTCCGGTCCTGGCCACCCGCTGGCATCAAGGCGCGTCAGGCTTCGATAGGTCAGTGATACAACGGCACGATCGGCAGCGGTCTCAGCGAAGAGCGGCAGTGGGGTTGAGGCGATTCCCACAATGCCAACGGTCAGCACCCCTTCGCCAGATGGCAACTCTCCGCCTGGCGTACCAATGCCTGGAATTTGAGCACTGATAAGGCCGAGCTGGGCGGCGCCGGCGAAGAATGCGGCGGCAGCCAAGAGCACCACTGCGATTTTGCGGTTGATCCCCTGTCGAGCGCCGTACTGCCTGCTCACCAGGGCGGTCCGACTTAGTTCGTCTGGAGGTAGCCGAGAACCGAGAAGCCAACGAAGAGGATGATCAGAGCGACCGTGAAGCGGAGTAGCTGGCGCTCCACGCCGCGGCGAGAGCGATAGACGCTGGAGTCTCCGCCAAAGGCAGAGCTGAGGCCGATCCCTCGGGACTGCATCAGGATGGCAATGATCAAAAAGACGCTGACGACGATCTGTCCGAGTGCTAATACTGGATTCATCGGTCCTCCTACTAGACTATCTCTTGTTCCAATCACTCTACCACCCGACCCACGCAGGAGTCGCCCGGAGGCTAGGGCCGCAGGAGTGACTCCCCCGTCATTGCCGGGTCAGGGCGCAGGCCCAAGAGGGCGCAGGCGGTAGGGGCGATATCTCGGAGGTCCCCCTCTGCCAGCGCTAACCCGACACCTTCGCCGTACGCAACAATGAGGGGTACGCGCTGCAAGGTGTGGCTCGTGACCAGCGAACCGTCAGCGGCGCACATCTCCTCAGCATTGCCATGGTCGCCCGTAATCATCAGGGTCACGCCAGCCGCCGCCGCCGCGGCTGCGATCGCGCCAATGGCGCGGTCAGTGGCTTCGCAAGCGCGTACCGTGGCGGCAAAGTCGCCCGTATGGCCGACCATGTCGGGGTTGGCGATGTTGGCGACAATCAGCCCCTCGTCTCGATGTTCGAGTGCGGCGACAACCGCCGCCGCGATCGCCGCTGACTGCATCTCGGGTGCCAGGTCGTAAGTGGCGACGCGGTCACTAGGTACCAAAACACGCCGTTCGCCTGGAAACGGATCTTCAATGCCACCATTCAGAAAGTAGGTCACATGGGCGTACTTCTCTGTCTCTGCAACGTGCAGCTGGCGCATGCCCGCGGCGGCAACGAGCCCAGCGAGTGATGGCACAACAGAGGGCCCGAAGATTGGCTGCACGAGTGCGAGCCCCTCTCCCTCTCCGTAGGAGGTCATCCCCCAGCAACGCACTGGGAGAGTGGCGGGACGAGCAAGTTCAGACAACTCTGGTGCCGCCAGCGCACGAATGAGTTGTCGCGCTCGATCGGCGCGAAAATTTGCATGGATCACCACGTCGGAGGAAGCGAATCGAATCGCTGCTGCGTCGCGAAGCGCCACCCTCGTCGGAAGGACGAACTCATCGCTCTCACCGCGCGTGTACGCCTCCTCGAGAGCGAGACCTGGGCTGGCCACCAAACGACCGCCGTCCAGAACAATCGCGTCAAGCGCGGCGGCGGTGCGCTCCCAACGCGCGTCACGATCCATGCCGAAGTAGCGCCCACCAATGGTCGCGATCTGTGCTGAAGGCGCGGCCTGGCTCATGCGCTGCTGAAACGAGGCGAGCGCGGCCGCGGCCGAACGGGGTGGCGTATCGCGACCATCAAGGAGCAGGTGAACGAGAATTCGCGCGACACCGGCTTCGTGAGCGACGCGCAACACCTCGATTGCATGGCGATCGTTGGCATGCACGCCGCCGCCGCCAAGGAGCGTGATCAGATGCAGACCGCTCTCTTGCGCCACGCCCAGTGCGCTGCGCAGGCCAGCCATCTGCGCAAATGAGCCGTCTGCAATCGCTGAATCAATGCGCGGAAGGTCTTGCGGTACGCGCTGTCCGCTCCCGATGTTCAGGTGGCCGACCTCGCTGTTCCCCATCTGGCCAGCCGGAAGTCCAACCGCTTCGCCGCTCGCCCCCAGTGTCGTATGGGGGTGCTGCGCGCAGAGCGCACGCCAGTTCGGCATAGAGGCTGCAGCAATGGCATCACATGCGCCGCCGTCGCCGACGCCAAACCCGTCAACGATAATTAGTGCAAGGCGACGGGTGGCATCCGGCATCACGTACGCTCCGTCGCGGCCAGCGCGGCACGCACGATGGCAACGAAGCGATCGGCGTGAAGGGAGGCTCCGCCCACGAGGAGGCCATCGAGAGCGGTCCGTTTTGTTGGCGCACCGAACCATGTTGCTGCTGAAGCTGCGTCTACGGATCCCCCATAGAGCACCGGGAGCTCCTCGCGATGTAGCGCGCTCCGTAGGCCGCTGGCGATCGCCTCAGCTATCTCCACTGAGGCCGGGTTGCCGGTGCCAATCGCCCAGACGGGTTCGTAGGCGATTACTAAGCCCGCAGCGAAGAGTTGCGCGGCGCTGCACCCGGCGCGCTCCGCGGCCGTAAAGGCCGCCACACATTGGGCTTGCACAGAGGCAACGCGTGTTGCGATCTCGGCCTCAGGGAGGTCGTCGCCGAGGCAGAGCACAGGTGCGAGCCCTGCCGCTACCACTCGGGCGAGCTTTCGGCCTACAACTTCATCACTCTCACCATGGTCTCGTCGGCGCTCCGAGTGGCCTACGATGACGGCAGAGGCGATCCCGACGAGATGATCGGCCGGGATCTCACCAGTGAATGCCCCAGAGATATCGAGTGAAGAGTCCTGTGCGGCGACCTCTATTCCGACCTGGGGGTACTCCCGTCGGAGCAACGAGGCGACAGGGACGAGTCCGAGCGCACTCGGTGCAAGAAGTACTCGCAAGCTTGAGGGGCTCCCCGTGGCCTGCAGTGCGCCTCCCACCCCCTCGGCAATCTCCTTGGCGAGCGCGACCTCTTCGCTGGGCGGAAGGTTCGCCTTCCAGTTCGCAATGACCGTGATCTGCCGGCTGCTCATGCGTGAATCATCGCAGAGGTTGCCCCGCTGAGTGGTCGCCTGCCTGCGCCGCACTGACACGACGCTCAATCTCGGCGAGTGCTCGCTGCACCGTGGAACGCGCCAACTCAAGTTCGGCCGCAAGCTCGGCAAGGGTTGCGTCGGGGGCTCCCGATCGAGCGCGGGCTACCCGTGCGTGCAAGCTCTCAGCCTGCAGAAGGTCCTCCTCTATCGCCACGGTGCAGGCTCGCGCCTGCCGTATCCCAGCGTGCACCGCACGCGTGAGATTCGCGGTCTCAGCATTCACGCTGCGATTCAAGCTTCCGCGAACCTCTCGGCCGATGCCACGGGCCTCCATCTCGGCCACTGCGGCAGTTGCACCGAGTCGCCGCAGCAGATCAATGAGCACATCGCGCCCCTTCCATACGAGCAGCCCCTTGCCACGTCGCTCGCGCCGATGTCCGCCAAGCTGATCTATCTCTGTCAGTTGAGCAAGATGCGTCGCCTCTGCGAACGAGACGTTGATCTCAAGGTGCACACTTCCTGAAGCGAGTGAAAGTGATCCCCTCGCAAGGAGCCGACCACGCAGCAGTGCGAGGCGACAGTGCTGCGCCGATCGCGCAGAGCCCAAGTCGGTGGCGCAACCTTCAGCCTGGCTCCGTGGCGATCCTACCCAGAGCCTCGTAGATCCACGCTGAGAGAGCTCCGTGCCCAGCTCGTGCACCGCTCGTGCCAGGGAGACATCGACGCGACGGCCTGAATCGCCCAGTGCGGCGAGCTCCGCCTGAATGCAGCACGTGCGGGCTGGTCGGATTGCCGCGAGTTCATGACGGATTGAGGCGACGAGGTCCGCCTCTACCCGACTCATCGTGTGCGTCGAGGCTCGCGCAGTGGGAGGCGCAAGAGCGCGCGAGAGAGGAGGTTCGGCTCATGCAGGTGCGGCGTTCGCCGGGAGGCAATATCGCGAACGAAGAGTGGTGGACGCTTACGACCCTCCGCATCGGTGGTGTGGTGCAGCGTTGGCGCGATTGGCACGCCGCCGACCGCTCCAGCGCGGCGCGAACTTGCAGAGGTGGCGAGGATGCCGTCAATGAGGCCCGACGCTCCATGCGCCTCGAGTGCTGCAAGATGAGCATCAAGATCCATCCCCTCGGTCTCCCCCTCTTGCTCGTCAACGTTCGCAACCCACACCAGCGGCGCGCGCCGTGCCTGTAACGCTGCAAGAATTTCCGGAACAAGCAGATGTGGGATCACGCTGGTGTAGAGAGAGCCTGGGCCAAGCACGATTAGGTCGGCCTGCTGAATCGCCGTAATCGCTGACGGAGTTGCTCGCGCCCCTTCAGGTGTAATGCGCATGCGGTCGATGTGGCGTGTGCGTGCCAGTTGGGCCTGACCACGAACGGTTGCGCCGTCGGTCGTGGTGCCGACCAGCTCCAGCGCGACAGTTGTTCCAGGGATCACCTCTCCCCGAACATTCAGGATGCGATGTACACGCGCAACGCCACGCTCAAGGTCTCCCCCCTCTTGGTGGATCGCAGCGGCGAGCAAGAGATTGCCAATTGCGTGCCCGCGTGCTGCGCCAGGCTCAGCAGGGAGTCGAAAGCGCAGAAGATCGGCCGCTGTCGACTCCGAGTCCGAGAGTGCGACGAGGCAGTTCCGTAGGTCGCCCACGGGCGGGATTCCAAGTTGCTCTCGCAGAACACCCGAGGATCCGCCGTCATCCCCCATTGAAACGATCGCGGTGAGATGCGCGGTCTCAAGCTTCAGGCCACGAAGAGCAGTCCCTAGCCCCGTTCCTCCACCGAGCACCACCACGCGACGCCCGCGAGCCAGCCGACGACGGCGCTCGAGGAGCTCAAGCAGGGAGACCCCCGGTCGATCTGTGCGGTACGGCAGGATCGCTGCCCGCGCAAGCCCACCCAGCCCAACCCCCACCAGAAGCAGTCCTAGGGCGGCCGCAACGGCGCCACGAACCATCGGATCGAGATCGCGCAGGGCCATCGCTTCAGCGATTTGGACCAGTGGGTCTGGGAGCTGCGCCCCTGTGGCGAGTGCGCGGATCCCGCTCAGGACACCGAGCGCGATCGTCCCGGCACCGAGGAAGGCCAGGAGCAGCCAGCGCTTTACCCCAAGCCCAGGCTTCAGCCAGCCGAGTCGACCCACCGCTTAGGTGCGCTCCACATCGCGGTGGTGAACATGGACCGTGTGCGCTCCAGCCTGCGCCCGCAGTTTCGCAGCCAACGACTCGCTGATCGCCACCGAACGATGGCGGCCGCCTGTGCAGCCGATCGCGATGCTCAGACGACCACGACCATCACCGAGGTAGGTCTCTAGCGTGGCAACGACAAACGCCGCGATTGACGCCTCAAGGGACGCTCCGACTGGATCGTTCAACACGTAGGCGGCAACGTCGCCGTCACGACCATCCTTCGGCCGCAGCTCTGGGACCCAGTGCGGATTCGCTACCGATCGCACATCAAAGAGCAGATCTGAATCGAGAGGGATCCCATGCTTGTAGCCGAAACTGGTGAGGTGAATGGAGATTGACGCGTTGTCACCTAACACCTCTTGCACCAGCCGATCGCGCAACTCGCGGGCTGAGAGGTCGCTCGTATCAATCACGGCATCGGCAATCTCGCGTGACGCGCTGAGTAGGTCCCGCTCGGATCGGATGGCCCCTGCAACATCGCTTGGCGCATCAATTGGGCCGCCGAGAGGGTGACGATGCCGAGTCTCGCTGAAGCGCCGAATGAGCACATCGTCGCGCGAATCCAGGTAAATGACACGACTCTCAAGGCCAATTGCTGCGCTCGCATCTCGGACCGCATCAATGCTGGATCGCGGATCACCATCGCGGGCATCAATCACGAGGCAGAGGCGCGCGAACCGATAGGGCTGGAGTCGAATCCTTTCAAGAAGCGCAGGGATTAAATCGTTCGGCAAATTGTCGATCGTCCGAAATCCGACATCTTCTAGAGACTTCGTCGCGGTGCTCTTCCCCGCACCTGACAGCCCCGTAAGCAACACGATCTTGTGCGGCACGGCGGCGGTCGCCACTAGCGCCCCCCTGCCCGAACGAGCCAGATCGAGAGCTCATAGAGCACGTAGAGCACAACAGAGAGGACGATTGGGCTGACAAGATCAGTCCCCGGAGTGGCGAACGCGCCCACGACCACGGCGAGCACCAGCGCGTTCCGTCGCCAGCGGCTGAGCTTGGTCGAGGTGACGATGCCTACGCGCGAGAGGAAGACCAGGAGGATTGGGTACTCCGTTGCCAGCCCGAATACGAGCATGAGTGAACCGACAAATCCAAAGTAGCGATCAGCGGCAATGAGTGGGGTGAGATCGTCGGTAGCAAAGGAGAGGAGGAAGCTCACCGCAAACGGCAAGACGACCCAGGCCACCGCAACGCCAACGACAAAGAGGAGGAGCGCGAGCGGAATCCAGGGCCGCGCCGCACGACGCTCCGAGTCTGTAAGGCCTGGCCTTATAAACGCCCACGCCTGCCAGAGCCAGATCGGCATCGCCAGAGCCACGCCCCCGATGAGGCTGAGTTGCATGCGAATCCCAAATGCGTCGCCAATGCCGACGAAGTAGAGGGGGGTGCCACCGAGTGGTGTGCGCAGGAGTGCAATGAGGGCATCGCACCAGGCGAAGGTGAAGATTGCACCGACGACAACGGCGACAAGGGCGATACCGACACGGCGACGGAGCTCCTTGAGATGGTCGAGGAGCGGCGCAGGTGCGTCGCTTAACTCACGGGAGCGAGGCATGATCGGCTCGAACCGACGTTACGCCTTTCGCTTTGAGCGTGACGCCACGGCGCGCTTTGTCGCCTTCTTGGCACGTGGCTTGGCAGGCGCCGCGGAAGTTCCCGACGTTGCATCCTTGAATTCACGGAACGAGGTACCCACGGCCTTTCCAATCTCGGGGAGCTTTCCTGGTCCGAAGACCAAGAGTACGACGGCGAGGATTAGGATCAGCTCAGGGAATCCGACGTTTGGCATATGAAACCTCCTCGTAATGGGCTGGCGCCCTTAGGAGGGGAGTATAGCGAGGCGACGCCCCCGCGCGAGGGTAGGGCTGGACTCGCGAGCCGAAGGGGAACTAGGGCGAGGGGCTCCCACTCACACGTGCGGTATCCAGGCTTCCCCATGCGGGTCGCACATTGGGATCAACCGGATCGCGGAGGGGACTCAGGATCACTGGTGGATTAGGAATACCTGATGGTGAAACGCTAAATGAGGCGAGATTGAGACTCGCTAGGGTCCCGCTAGCCGATAGGTAGGCGAGCTGTGCACCCGTCGGTGACCAGGCTGGGGCCCACGACTTGCCCGTACGAGTGATCTCAAGCACGACCTCACCAGTCGCTGCCCTCAAAATCACCACATCGGTGCCGCGCGCCGAAATGCGCGTCGCCGCGATCCATCGGCCATCTGGACTGACCGCAGGCTGCACGAAACCCTTCGCGCCAATTTGTGTCGTGGTCTTCTTGGCGATGTTGTAGCGAATGATTCGCGACGACGAGGTCCCCTCAGCGAGGCCATTCTGAACGTAGTAGAGGGCGGTGCCGTCAGGGCTCCAGACGGGGTCCTGGTGACCGAATGGCGCAACGTGCGGAAGTGAAAGCGTCGAAATTGCTGACCCATCACTGCTCAAGACGCGAACGACCACATCGGTGCCAATGTCGCGGCCACGGTAATCCGTTGCGACGGCGATGCGACCATCACTGGCAAGGGCCGGTCCATACATGAAGCCAGACCAGTTTAGCGCAGGACGCGATCCGAGGATCAGACCATCAAAGATCACCTCTTCGCCGCCACCAAATGCCGAGAGGCGGAGGAGGGTGGGAACGTTCATCTCGTATTTCTGCACGCTTCCGCTTCCGAGAAAGCGACCGCCAGTTTCTGTCCGGTGTCGGATGGCATAGAGCCAGACGCCGTCGGTGCTCCAGGCAAGGTCTGAATCGGTGGCCGCGGTAGTGAGCTGACGCAGTCCGGCTCCGCTCACGCTCCAGACCGAGCCGCCACGACCGAAGGCAATCGTTCCAGCAACGGTGATACCTTCCGTCACCTCAGGCCCGCTATTGGGAATATCTGAGGGGGCTGGGGTACTCAGCGACAGGCCGACGAGGCTCCCGGCTGCAAGTAGCACGAGCAAGAGGGCCGCAACGATCGGAGCTGGGCTAGACGAACGCCGCTGCGCGCCGTCTCTACTCATCAAGTCGCGATTCGTTGGTGGCTTCGCGCCATGGAATGGCTGCGGGGCAGCACGGCGGGTGCGCGGCAGGGGGCGAAGCGATCGTTTCTCACTCATACGCTCTCCCCCAGCACAGCGGGCCGAAAATCTACAACGTGCACCTCAATCCGTGACGACCCACGATAGGTCCGTTGGGCTGTTCGCACGACAAGATCGATAGTGCTCCCCGCCAGCTGGTCGGCATCGGGCCGACCGAATGCCATCGCCTCGACTGCAAGGCCGTCCAGAGAGAGCGTCAGCCGTGCGTGGCGGCCATCCCCCACCAGGCGTACCGCGGTGAGTGGGATGCCCCGCAGGAGGAAGGTGGGCTCCGGGTTCCCCATCCCTGTCGGCGCGAGGTGATCCGCGAGCGCGGCAAGGTCGATTGGGGTGCGACCGCCGATGGGCGCCGCGAGGTCAACGGATAGCTCTGGTGTGCGCGCCTTCGCCTGTCCTGCACAGGTGGCGCTTAACCGAGGGAGGAGTCTCCCCCACACCTCGGCCACAAACGAGCAGCCACCCGCACCGTCGTGTCCACCGTGGCGAATCAAGGCGTCACTCGCCTCCTGCAGTGCCGCGGCGACAGCGAAGCCCTTCGGCGCGCGTACCGATGCACGCAGCGGTGCCCCACTTCCATCATCGTGCGCCACAAGTGCCGGTCGCCCCGTCTCTTCGCTTAGACGACCAGCGATCAAACCGATAAGCCCAACCGACCATGGGCCACGCACCGCGACGAGGCCATCTCCGAGAAAGGCACGATCCTCATCGCGTTCCGATCCCGGTACGAGTCCGAGGAGTGCCCGCGCCTCGTCAATTGCAACCTTCGTCAACTCTTTCCGTTCGAGGTTGATCCGCTCTAGCAGCGCCGCTAGTTCAGCAGCCTCGGCGGGATCATCGGTCGTGAGTAGCGCCAGGCCTGGAGCGGCGTCGCCGATGCGCCCCGCAGCATTGACGCGTGGCGAGATCGTGAAACCAGAAACCTCTGCACGATAGGGTGGCTCTGCGCCGGCCGCACGAAGGAGCGCTGCGATCCCGACAGGCATCGTGCCAGCGCCATTCATCACCTTCAGCGCAGAGCGCACAATCACCCTGAACTCATTGGCAACCGGAACCATATCGGCAATGCCACCAACCATTGCGAGCACGGAGAGCTCTGCCAAGATCTCACGGCGTTGCGGGTGATCGGCAAGTACTCCTTGGGCAATTTTGAAGGCGAGTCCGCTCCCCGCCAAAAATGGGAACGGATAGATTGAATCAGGTCGATTCGGATTCACCAGCCAAGCCGCCTGCGCCGGCTCAGGTGGCACCGCATGGTGATCGATGATGCCGACAAGAATCCCCGCTTCGAGTGCTTCCGCTACACGTGCGCGATCGGCAGTGCCGCAGTCCACCGCGAGGATCAGCTCAACTCCGTCTTCCAATGCGGCGGCGATCGCCCCTTCGGGAATGCCGTGACCATCGCCGTCGCGTTGTGGGATGTACCCCTCAGCGATCGCGCCGATCGCGCGGAGGGCTCGGATCATGATCGCCGCTCCAGTGAGTCCGTCTGCATCAAAATCGCCGACTACAAGGACAGGCTCCCCCTCGTCGCCGGCGGCGCGTAAGCGCGCAATCAACCCCGTTGCATCGGGGAGGAGGTGCGGATCATGCAAGGTGCGGTCGTTGCGATCTAAAAATTGGCGCGCATGGATCGGGTCAGCTAGGCCGCGGCTATGGAGGAGTGTCGCGAGCGAAAGGTGCAGGTTCTTGGGGATGAGCAGATCGGTAAAGAGTTGCAAGAGTTCTGGGCTTACCTGGAGTTCGCCGTCGGCGGCAGGGAGAAGGGTCGCGACCGGCTCAAGGCGCCACGCCCGCGCTGGCACCCTACGCCGTGCGGGTTCGCGCCGCTGCCGCCTTGCGCGCCTGAGCGCGCTCCTCCCACCAGACGAGCAGTGGGCTGGCGTTAAAGATCGACGAGTATGTGCCCGAGAGAATGCCGATAAAAAGGGCGAGCACAAAGGTGCGAATCGATCCCCCGGCAAAGACGAGCAGGGTGAGCAACGTGATCAAAACGGTCGCCGTGGTGTTGAACGAGCGGCCCAGCGTCTGCACGATCGAGTGGTTGACAATATCGCCGAACGGAGCGCCAGCATGGCGGACGAGGTTTTCGCGGATGCGGTCAAAGACCACAATTGTGTCGTGCACCGAGAAGCCGATGATCGTGAGCATGGCGGTCACAAAGAGGGCATCGATCTCAATCCCAGCAAAGGTGCCGGCGATGGCGAAGAAGCCGATCGTCACGATGACGTCGTGAAGGAGTGCCGTGAGGGCCGCGATTCCAAAGCGTAGATTGCGGAAGCGGTAGGTCATCCAGAGCAGGATTCCAATTGAGCCCAGCACGACGAGCAGGAGCGCCTGCTGCGTGAGGTCCTGGCTAATGACCGGGCCAACGGTGGAGACGGAACCCTCCTGGGCGATCGGCCCAACCGCCGCAATGACCGCCTCGCGAATCGCTTGGAGCTCCGCTCCAGCATTCTCAATCTGATCTTTGCCGGTCTGTAGGTCAAGAGGCTTCGTGCGCACAATCAGGAAGCCGGTTCCCGCCTCGGTCACCGTCGCCTCCTCGTGGCCAGCGCTGGCGACCGCCGCCTGCACCACCAGCGGATCAGCCGGGCTCTCTGGGCGGAACTCCCAAATCGTGCCGCCCGTGTAGTCGATGGAGAACTTCAGGCCAACCGCGCCGCCCGAGATTGGGGTCGCCAACGTAAAGAGGAGGCCGGGAACAGTGATGAGCAGGGAGAAGAGGAAGAACCAGCGCTTGCGCGCAATGATCTTATCCATTGATGGCCCCCCGATCGAGTGCGTCAAGGTCACCCTTCGCCACTCCGTAGAGGTACGGCGAGGAGAGGCGCTTCCGCGCGATTACGGCGCGCAAGATTAGACGCGTCACCGTTACGGCGGTGAAGAGCGAGCAGAGCACGCCGATAATCAGCACCAGCGCAAAGCCCTTGATCGTTGACGAGCCGAAGTAGAAGAGGATGAACGCAGTAATCAAGCTCGAGACGTTGGAGTCAAGGATTGAGTTCCAGGCTCGGCTGAATCCAGCCTCCACCGCCGGCGCAATCCCCTTCCCAATGCGAAGCTCCTCTTTCGTGCGCTCGAAGATCAAAATGTTCGCATCCACCGCCATGCCGATGGAGAGGACAAATCCAGCGATGCCGGCGAGGGTCAACGTGACAGGGACGAGGCGGAAGATCGCCAAGACGATCAGCACATAGAAGAGGAGGGCGACATTGGCCACCGCGCCTGCGAGCCGGTAGTGCAGGAGCATGAAGAGGAAGACCAGCAGGATGCCAACCGCACCAGCGAAGAGCGCCTGACCTAGAAAGGCGGCGCCAAGCGTTGCCTTCACATCGGTGACACCAATCTCTGCAATCGGGAATGGGAGGGAGCCGAACTTCAAGATGGTGACTAGGTTCGTCGCATCGTTAGCTGCGAAGCCGCTTGCGCCGCCTCCCGAGATCTGTGCCTCGCCACCAGTGATTGCGCTTTGAATGTAGGGGGCCGACTTCACAGCCCCGTCCAGAACGATCGCGAAGTAGGAGCCAATATTCGCCTTTGTCCAGGTGGCAAAGAGGTCCGAACCCTCAGCCTTTAGTTTGAACGAGACGACGCGCCTTCCTGAAGAGTCAATCTGCACGGCAGATGATTCAATCTGATCGCCCGAGAAGAGCGCCTTCAGGGTTGTGTCGCTAAGCGTTTCACCCTCGTTAGGTACCGGCTTTACCCCTTCGTGAGGCTGGCCTGTTGCGGCATCAAAATAGCCGTAGGCCTCACGCGGGAGTGGCACGAGGTCGAGGCGCCCGGTCGTACCCAACAGGGCGCGAATGGAATCGGGATTGGTGACACCAGGCAACTCGACCACGATGCGATCGGTCCCCTGCGTCTGCACGAGCGGCTCTGATACACCGGTGCTGTTGACCCGACGCTCGATGATATCGCGGATCGTGGCGAGGTCAGCAGCGGTGGCGCTGACGCCGCCGACTGGCTGCACTTGATACTCCACGCGCAGTCCGCCGCGCAGGTCGAGGCCGAGCTTGGTTTCGATTGGGCGCGTGCCACCGGCTGCTCCGCTGGCGGGGAGACTTAAATTTGGGAGTAGGTCAATAGCCAGCGCCAGAAGGGCTGTGGCCAGGATCAGGTACGGGGTGAACTTACGCATTGACGCGAATCCTAGCAGGGGTGCCCGTCAGCACCGTTCAGCCACGATCTGCACCAAGAGCCGCCAGTATTCGGGCGGCAAGGGCTTCATCTACCCCTGCGACCTCGGCGAGCGACGCAACGGGAGCGGCAGCGATCCCTGCGGCTGAGCCGAACCTGCGCAGGAGCGCCTTCCGCTTCGCTGGGCCGAGCCCTCGGATCCCGTCAAGGCGGCTCGCCGTCGCAGCCCGGCTACGGAGCGTCCGGTGATAGCCGACCGCAAATCGATGGGCCTCGTCGCGCAGTCGCTGCATGAGGCGCAGGCCAGGGTCGGTGGCGGGGAGAAGAATCGGCACCGTGGCGTCCCGCATCCAGAGCTCCTCGCGCTCCTTGGCGAGGCCAACGAGTGGGATCGTTAAGCCTGCAGCATCCAGGACGGCGGCTGCAGCGGAGACCTGCCCGCGACCACCGTCAATGACAAGAAGGTCGGGCAGACTCCAGGCACGTGACTCGGCCTCACCGCTCCGTTGCGTCCCATCCGCCACGGATCGGGCGAAGCGGCGGGTAAGCGCTTCGGCGTGTGCTGCAAAGTCATCCTGACCAGTCACTCCTTTGATGCGGAATCGGCGGTACTCCTTCGGCGCAAGTTGACCCTCTTGCGCGACGGTCAGCGACGAAACGGTGAATGCTCCCTGGATGGTGCTCACATCGACGCACTCAATGCGCGCTGGCGATGCATCGAGGCTGAGAGCGACGGCGAGCGCCGAGAGTGCCGCATCAGCACGCTCACGATCGGCATCCTCTTCGGCCTCGCGGCGAATGAGCCACTCCTCCGCATTGCGCTCGGCCAGCCGCAGGATCCGCGCGCGATCGCCACGCTGTGGCACGCGCATCTCGACGCGACCCTCACGACGCGCCGAGAGAAACTCGAGGATCTCCGGGTCACTCAGCTCGGCAGCGGTTGCAATTGAGGGTGGGATCTCCCCGGCGCGGGCATAGTAGCTTGCGGCGAACCCTGCGAGCAGCTCTGCATCGCCTGAATCTCCCGCCTCCACACGATGAACATCGCGTCCCACCAGCGCCGAATCACGAATCTGGAAACAGGCGATAGCAATATGGCGCCCATGGCGAGCGATACCCAGTACATCCTCATCGGCTCGCCCTGACGTCGGCACCTTCTGTTCGTCAAAAGTAGTCTCGAGGGAGAGCACAGCATCACGAATGCGCGCGGCGTCTTCGAAGGCTTCGCGCTCGGCTGCGGACTCCATGCGCGTGGTGAGCAAGGTGATGGCGGCACGGGCGCGGCCGCCGAGAAAGAGTTGCACCCCGTCAATCTCGCGCTGGTAGTCGGCCACCGGAATGTTGCCGAGGCACGGGCCCTGGCACCGCTTCAAGTCGTAGAGGAGGCAGGGGCGCTCGAGTGCGCGCTCCATTGGCTTGATTGCTATCTCGCAGGTTCGGAATTGAAAGAGGCGCCTGATCGCCTCCATTGCAGCGTTTACGGAACCGGGTGTGGTGTACGGCCCAAAGTAGCGTGAGCCATCACGAACCAGGCGGCGGGTACGCTCCACGCGCGGATACGGATCTGCGGTGACGCGAATGTAGGGGTAGCTGCGGTCGTCACGAAGACGAATGTTGTACTTCGGGAGATGTCTACGTACCAGTGTCGCCTCAAGGAGGAGCGCCTCTTTCGTGGAATCGGTGACCGTCCAGTCGAGTGTCGCAACTTCTGCGATCGCATCGCGAATGCGGTGTGCGCCTGGCTCCCCACCCGCCTGCCAGTAGCTGCGCACGCGCTGCGTGAGATGCGTCGCCTTGCCCACGTAGATAATCTTCCCTGCGCTATCCGAGAAGAGATAGACACCAGGCGCGTCGGGGAGAACCTTGAGCGCCGCCGCAATGACGCCAGGAACGCTCGGCGCTGGTAGCCGCTCAGGCGCCATCACGCGCCCCATTGTGACCACGAAGTGCATCTCGGCGATTCAGGATGCGCAGGATCTCGTCGAGCGCCTCGCGGAGCTCGACCACCGCCTCACCAGAGGCGACGTCTGCAAGGCCATCCCCTGGCCCAAGGGCGGCGCGCACGGCGACAACACCCTTGCGCAGGGCTGCACCGTGAGCATCGCGAAGCTGCGTCGTCCAGGCGCGGTACGGCAGAAATCTAGCGCGGGCACGCTCGTCACTCAGCTCATCAAGGATGCGCTCAAGGAGTTTTGCCGCACGGAGTCCGGCTTGGTCGAGCGCTGGATCGGCGTGTCGAGGGAGGTGCGGCTCAGCCATCGCTACTCCAGCGAGTGGATCGGCTCGCCCTTCAGCGCGAGGGCGAGATAGCGACCTGTGTGGCTGCGCTTCACCTTTGCAACCTGCTCAGGCGTCCCCTCTGCGATGAGTTCGCCACCGCGGCTCCCGCCGTCAGGTCCAAGATCGATCACCCAATCCGCCGTCTTAATCACATCAAGGTTGTGCTCGATGACGATGACGCTGTTGCCGCCATCAACAAGTCGATGCAGAACATGCAGCAGGCGATCGACATCGGCGAAGTGCAGCCCTGTGGTCGGCTCGTCGAGGATGTACATCGTGCGGCCAGTTGAGCGCCGGGCCAGCTCAGTGGCGAGCTTGATGCGCTGCGCCTCGCCGCCCGAGAGCGTCGTTGCCGCCTGTCCGAGACGGAGATATCCGAGGCCCACCTCGCTTAGCGTCTTCAGTCGATTACGAATCGCAGGCACCGCAGAGAAGCGCTCGAGGGCATCTTCCACCTGCAGCTCCAGTACATCAGCGATCGTCATCCCCTTCCAGGTCACCTCGAGCGCCTCGCGGTTGTAGCGCTTTCCCTGGCACGTTTCGCAGGGGACATACACGTCGGGGAGGAACTGCATCTCAATCTGCAAGATGCCGTCGCCAGAACAGGTCTCGCAGCGGCCCCCCTTTACGTTGAAGGAGAAGCGGCCCGCCGCATAGCCGCGGAGTCGCGCCTCTTGCGTGGCAGCGAAGAGCTCGCGAATTGGCGTGAAGAGTCCCACGTACGTCGCAGGATTCGAGCGCGGCGTACGGCCGATTGGGCTCTGGTCAATCTCGATCACCTTGTCGATCTCATCGAGGCCCGTGATGCGATCGTGCGCCCCTGGTCGATCTTTCGCGCCATGCAACCTGCGCGCAAGCGCCTTCTGCAGGATGTCGGTGACAAGGGTGCTCTTGCCGCTCCCCGAGACGCCAGTAATGGCAACGAATTCGCCGAGCGGGAAGGCAACATCAAGCTCGCGCAGGTTATGTTCACGCGCACCCTTGACGGTGATCGCCTTGCCACTCCCCTTGCGACGCGACTTCGGCACCGCCACCGAAAGGTCGCCACGGAGGTAGGCGCCCGTGATGGAGTCTTTCGCTGCGAGGAGCTCCTTGAACGTGCCGTTCGAAATCAAGCGGCCGCCATGTTCACCTGCACCAGGGCCGATATCTACGACCCAGTCGGCGGTGCGAATCGTCTCTTCGTCATGCTCAACCACGAGCACCGTATTGCCCAGGTCGCGCAGCCGAATCAGCGTGGCGATCAGGCGAGCGTTATCACGCTGGTGCAGGCCGATCGATGGCTCATCAAGGATGTAGAGGACGCCGACCAAACGTGAGCCGATCTGCGTCGCCAGGCGAATGCGCTGCGCCTCGCCACCAGAGAGCGTCGTTGCGGAGCGGTCGACGGTGAGGTAGTCAAGACCAACGTCAACGAGAAAGCCGGCGCGCTCGCTGATCTCCTTGATCACCGCCTTGGCGATCCTGCGTTCACGTTCACCGAGCGCCTTCGAGAGGGTGTTGATCCACGGCACCAGTTCGCCGATCGGCATGGAGGCCACCTCGGCGATGTTGCGCCCGTCCACGCGCACGGCGAGGATTTCGGGCTTCAGGCGGCGACCCTTGCAGTCGGGGCAGGGCCTGCTCACCATGTAGCGCTCAATCTCTACGCGCACCAGCTCAGAGTCCGTCTCTTTATGCCTGCGCTCAAGGTTCGCGATGATCCCCTCAAACGCAGCCTTATAGGTGTTGCTGTAGCTCGAGTTCTCGTAGGTGACCGTGTAGCGGTCCTCGCGCTCGGCGTGCAGCAGGTAGTCGAGTGCACCCTTCGGGAGATCGCCCAGCGGTGTCTTGGGATTCCACTTGTTCGCCTTCATCGCTGCAGTGACCACCTTCAAGTACCAGCTCCCCTCTGGTGAGCGAGACCACGGGATCAAACCGCCGGTGAGCACCGACTTCTCAGGGTCAATCACGCGCTCCTCATCGACCTCGAGGCGGAAGCCGAGGCCGGTGCAGGTTTCGCAGGCGCCATGCGGAGAGTTGAAGCTGAACGAACGCGGCTGCAGGTCGTCCACCACCGTACCGTCGTAGGCGCAGCCGAGCTTCTCGCTGAAGAGCCGCTCTTCGAAGGCTGGCTTCTCCTTCTCGGCAGGTGCTGGGGCAACAATGGCGAGTCCCTCTCCGAGCTTGATCGCCGTCTCTACAGAGTCGGCGAGTCGGCTGCGATCGGGGATCGGCAGAGGCTTCCCCTTCTCGTCAACCGGATGCTGCACCACGAATCGGTCGACGATCACCTCAATGGAGTGCCGCCTCTTCTTGTCAAGCTTCGGCAGGTCATCGGCACTGAGGTCGTACTGGACGCCATCAACGCGCACGCGGCTGAATCCGGACTTGCGGGCCTCCTCGTACATGCGCTCACCTTCGCTCTTACGATCGCGCAGGAGTGGGCCGAGCACTAGGATGCGCGTTCCGTCAGGGAGCTTGAGGATCTCTTCGACGATCTGGTCAAGTGAGACACGACTGATTGGACGGTCGCACTTTGGGCAGTGTGGGGTTCCGGCACGCGCGTAGAGGAGTCGAAAGTGGTCCCAGATCTCGGTGATCGTGCCGACGGTCGAACGCGGATTGCGCGACGAGCCCTTCTGGTCGATAGAGATGGCCGGCGACAGCCCATCGATGGAATCGACGTCTGGCTTCTCCATCTGCCCAAGGAACTGGCGTGCGTAGGCGGAGAGGCTCTCGACGTAACGGCGCTGACCCTCGGCGTAGATCGTGTCGAAGGCGAGGCTCGACTTGCCTGAGCCGGAGATGCCGGTGACAACGACAAGCTGGTCGCGGGGAATGTCGAGATCGATCCCCTTAAGGTTGTGCTCGCGGGCGCCGCGAACGGAGATCTTGTTCTGTCCCACGACTACCCCCTTCGCTTCGGCCGCTCGCCACGGCGCTTGATCACATTCGGCGTCACGCTCGGATCCCAGGTGCGTCGACGTACCGGCGCCTCAGCCACTGGGGGCGTACCCGCATCGGGGATCGTAGCGGTCTCCTCCTCATGCTCGTCGCGAAGGCCTGGGAGCCAGTCGGCGGCGGTATCAAGCGCAGGGGCGAGGAGCGTGCGGGCCGCGGCGCCGATCCCCTGGGCAGCTGTCTTTGCGTAGGCGCCACGTCGGCTTCCACCTTGCGCTTCGCGGGCTGCACGCTCTGCTGCGCGCTCAATCGCCGTCGCCGCATCCTCCTCGAGCACCGACGTTCGGAGCATGCGGATCTCATCGCGGATAGCCGCCGCGCGCTCAAACTCCAGCGCCTTGGAGGCGATCTTCATCTGTGCCTCAAGCTGCTTCACGAGCTTCTCGATCTCGCTGCGTCCAACCTCACTCAAGGCACCGCCGCGCTTCCCGCCGGCATAGGTGTCCGCCTTTTCGGCAACGCTCTTCAGCCGATCGTTCAGGTCTCGGATCGGCTTCGAGATGGTGGTGGCGGTGATGCCGTGATCAATATTCCACTGCTCCTGGATCGCACGTCGTCGATCCGTTTCGGAGATCGCCACCTTCATGGATTCAGTCATCTTGTCGGCGTAGAAGACGACCTCGCCCCCCGTATTGCGCGCCGCGCGTCCGACCGTTTGGATGAGCGCCCACGCTGAACGCAGGAAGCCCTCCTTGTCGGCATCCAGAATCGCCACCAGCGTCACTTCAGGAAGGTCGATCCCCTCGCGGAGTAGGTTGATGCCCACGATCACGTCAAAGACGCCGAGGCGCAGGTCGCGCAGGATCTCAATGCGCTCAAGCGTGTCAATCTCGCTATGGAGGTAGCGCACGCGGATCCCCGCCTCTTCGAGGTACGACGAGAGCTCCTCGGCCATGCGCTTCGTGAGTGTCGTAACGATCACGCGCTCCTTCTTCTTCACGCGACCTTGGATGCGCTCGAGAAGATCGTCGATCTGCCCCTTCGTCGGGAGCACCGTGATATGAGGGTCTACAACTCCTGTTGGCCGGATCAGCTGTTGCACAACCTTGTCGGCGCGCTCTCGTTCGTAGCTACCCGGAGTTGCGGAAACATAGATCGCTTGTCGCACGCTCGTCTCAAACTCCTCAAAGGTGAGTGGGCGATTGTCGAGAGCGCTCGGAAGTCGGAATCCGAAGTCTACGAGAATCTCTTTTCGCGAGCGGTCATTCTTGTACATGCCCACGACCTGCGGAATGCTCATGTGGCTTTCATCAACGACAAGGAGCCAATCAGCCGGGAAATAGTCCAATAGGGTCCACGGCCGGGAGCCAGGCTCGCGGCGTGAGAGGTGGCGCGAATAGTTTTCAATGCCAGAACAGAAGCCAACCTCACGCATCATCTCCAAGTCGAAAGTGGTGCGCTGGCGCAGGCGTGCCGCCTCCAAGACCTTACCTGTCGCCTCTAGTTCGCGGCAACGCCCCTCCATCTCCACCTCAATGTCGCGAATCGCCTCAGAGAGCTTCGCCGCTGGCGTCACATAGTGGGTGGCCGGATAGATCGTCATCTCGTTTCGCTCTGCAAGGATTTCTCCCGTCAGAGGATCCACTTCGGCGATGCGCTCCACCTCGTCACCGAAAAACTCCACACGCAGGATCGTCTCCTCACCAGCGGGCTGCACCTCGAGCGTGTCGCCGCGCACACGGAATTTGGCGCGACCGAGGGTGGCATCGTTGCGCTGGTACTGGAGGTCAACGAGGTGGCGGAGGATGGCATCGCGGCGATACTTCCCCGACTTACGCACTTTGAGCACGGTAGCGCCGTAGTCCACCGGTGCGCCGAGGCCGTAGATGCAGGAGACCGACGCCACGATGATCGTGTCGCGACGCTCGAAGAGCGCCTTGGTGGCCGCGTGTCGCAGCTGGTCGATCTCATCATTTCGGCTTGAATCCTTCTCAATGTAGGTGTCGGAGCGTGGTAGGTACGCCTCTGGTTGGTAGTAATCGAAGTATGAGACGAAATATTCGACGGCGTTTTCAGGGAAGAACTCCTTCAGCTCGGCATAGAGCTGAGCGGCGAGCGTCTTGTTATGCGCAAGGACGAGCGTCGGGCGCTGCACCTGTTGGATCACGTTGGCAATCGTGAAGGTCTTCCCTGTTCCTGTCGCTCCGAGGAGGACCTGGTGATGGAGGCCATCGGTGAGCCCTTGGACGAGTTCGACGATGGCGGTTGGCTGGTCGCCCGTTGGGACGAAGTCGGAGCGCAGGGCGAATGGGCGCCCCGCAGAGGGAGCCAGTTCCGCCGTGGGCTCAGTCGATGGATTCACCCTGCAAGCATAGGCGGCGAAGCACGAGGATCGCCGCGTGCACGGTCTCAGGCAGCGGGCCACTCCCGTCAATCGGAGCCGCCCCGATCCCCGCCATCTCCACAGGGATCCCCGCCTGTGCGGCGTTCCGCAGCTGGAAATCCTCCTCGTTGCCGCCACGGGTCACAAAGCGCTGGCGGCGGACCGCCTCAGCAACCTGAAGGTAGAGAACTCCGTCGAGCACCTCGGCGAGGCCAGAGCGCCCCAGCGCAATGGCCTCGACCAGCAAGAGGCGTACCCCCAACGCCTTCGCCGCTCGGCTAGCCTCACTGAGCGCTTCGCGGACGAGCGGCCACTGCAACTCTTCAAGGCGGCGCATGACTGCAGGATCGGCAAACGCCACGCCTGCGAGGGCCTTCGTGTCGAGGCTCCCGTCAGCGCGGCGCGCATCTGGTGCGGCGGTGAGGATGGCGTCGCGAAGTACTACATCGGACGAACGCGCTTCGCGAAGGAGCGCATCAACATCAAGATGCACAATCGCTCCGCCAATCGCCTCCTGCAACTCGGCACTCTCGCCGAGGGCTACGGCGAGACTGCTCTTCCCTGACGCGATGAGCCCACCAAGGCCAACGCGAACGAGTCCACCACTCACTTCGCCACCTCCCCCTCGAGAGCGAGCCATGCCTCTTCAGCCCCTTGGAGCGCCGCCGTCACGTCGGCTAGCTCGCTCGCCACCTTTGCTAGTTCGGTATACGAGGCGAGGACGTTCGGGTCAAGCATCGCGAGCTCCAGGTGTCCCTTCCGCAGTCCATGTCGCTCGAGGTCTGCCTCGATTGCGGAGCGACGTCGTCGCGCCTGCTCCTTGCTGAGACGCTGCGGCTTCGGTGCGGCACTCTTCTTCGGCGCGGGCGCGGCAACCTTTGGCTGAGGCTTGGTGAGAATCGTGTGCTGCGCAGTAAGGGCACTCGGTGAACCGAGGCGTCCAGCAACGAGAGCGTCGGCATCCTTTGTGCTCCAGCCGCCGGCCACCGCCTCTCGCCATGCGGTATACCCGCCGTCGAAGGCGGCGACGACGCCATCTTCAACGACCCAGAGCGATGTGCAGATGCGCTCAAGGAGTCGACGATCGTGGCTTACGACAAGGAGTGTTCGCTCGCCATCAAGAAGGAATCGCTCGAGCGATTCGCAGGCATCAATATCGAGGTGGTTCGTCGGCTCGTCGAGCAGGAGCAGGTTTGCCGGCATGAGACCGAGAATGGCAAGCTCCAGCCGGCTGCGCTCGCCGCCGGAGAGCACCGCGACCTCCTTCCCCACCGCATCACCGCGGAAGAGGAACTTCGCGAGATGTGCCCGCGCTTCGGAATCCTCGACAGGTACAGCGGTGCGTAACGCCTCGAGCACCGTAGCGCCATGGAGTCCTGCGGCGCGGACCTGGGCGAGATACCCAGGCACCACCCCACCGGCAATCTCCACGTTTCCGTCGAGGGCTGGAAGGAGGCCAGCGATTGTCTTCAGCAGCGTTGATTTGCCAGCGCCGTTGGGGCCCACGATCCCGACGCGCTCGCCGCGGCGAAGGGCGAGGCTGCGCGCACGGGTGATCTCAACCTGCGCCGGCTCTCGATACCCGATGGACGCCTCGCTAAGCCGCAGCGGCTCTGCAGGGCCACGCCCAGCTCCTTCCGCTGCAATTGAAAGCGAGATCGCCTTGCGCTCACGAACGACCGGTTCGATCGCAGCCAGACGGCGCTCATGCTCGTGCATCTTTGCGTACTTGCGATGGCTTCGATACGTCTGAATCAGCTCACGCTCGCGCGCGATCTCCTTCTCGCGACGATCTGCGTCGCGCTCGTCCCCCTCATCAGCGGCACCGCGCTGCTTCGAATAGGCGCTGTAGTCCCCACGGAAGCGCGTCACGTGACGGGCGCGGACCTCCCAGACTCGATTGATGACGGCATCAAGGAAGGCGCGATCGTGGCTGGCGACAATGAGCGCGCCGTTGCGTGCGCGCAGCGCCACCTCCAGCCACTCAATCGCCTGAATGTCGAGATGGTTGGTCGGCTCGTCGAGCAGAAGAAGATCTGGATCTGCGATCACGAGTCGCGCCAGGGCGACGCGGGTCTGCTCCCCTCCGGAGAGGCGCGCAGGGGCCTCGTCGTGCCGTGCCGTTGGGAAGCCGAGCCCTCGTAGCGCCGCACCCACCCGGTCTTCCAGGGCGTAGCCATCGGCGGCATCGAATTTCGTCCGCGCCTCGGCGTATTCGGTTGAGCCGGCACGACCATCAAGTTCCATCTCCCGAAGCGCAGCGGCGAGGGAGACGATCTCTGCAGCGCCCCCGATCACCGCGTCAATGAGCGTTGGGGCATTCAGTAGTTCAGGGTCCTGCGCCGACTCTTGCGCGAGAAGGTTGATGCGCAGACCCTTGGCATGCTGCACGCGACCATGGTCGGGAGACTCAAGCCCCGCGACCATCTTGAGAAGGGTTGTCTTCCCTGCCCCGTTCGGGCCGACCAGGCCGATGCGCTCCCCCGCGGCAACGCTGAGCGTCACCTCGTCGAGGATGACGGCGGCGCCAATCTCGCGACGAACATCGCTCAACGTGATGATGCTCATGCCGCCTCCCCCCGGCGCGCCGAACGCCGACGTGCTGCAGCACGCTCACTGCGCGTAGCACCAACCGTCTCTGGGGTCACTCGCTCACTCCAGCGGGGTCCGCGCACGGCACGCGACGCCACGGTGCGGCCCGCACCGCGAGGTGCGCGCTGACAGGTGCGGCAGACATGGGTGCCGCGACCCCCCACGACCGAGCGCTGAATTGCTGCACCACAACGGTGACATGGCTCACCGGTGCGCTGGTAGACATCAAGACGCTCCTGCATCTCGCCATCGCCATCTGGTGCGGTGTAGTCGTTGATCGAGGAGCCGCGCGCCGCAACGGCCTCGCTCAGCACGCCGACGATCGCGAGGTGCAGCGCGTCAATCTGAACGGGACGCAACGCGCTCGCAGGGGTGAGCGGATGGATCTTCGCGCGCCAGAGCGCCTCGTCGGCGTAGATGTTGCCGATCCCAACGATGCAGCGTTGGTCGAGGAGGAGGCTCTTGATGCGTGTTCCGCGATGCGCAATGAGTGCGCAAAGGGCGTCGGCGGTGAACGCCGCTGCGAGCGGCTCAACACCATGGTCGGCGAGAAGCGGCGGCGAGTGTGGGTCAAGGCTTGAGGCGGCCTCACCGTCGCTGCGTTCCGCGACGAGAGCAACGCGCCCAAACGCACGGACATCCCGGAAGCGAAGTTCACGACCATCGTCCAACGTGAGCGAGAGACGAATATAGGGATCCCGCTCTGCCACAGCGGGCAGTACCAACAGCTGCCCGGTCATACGTAGGTGAACGAGCAGCAGGAGCCCACCGGAGAGCTCCACGATGATCCACTTCGCGCGACGGCGCGTGCCGAGGATGCGCCGGCCACGAACCGCATCGGTGAACGAGGGGGCATCAGGCGTCGCAAGATTGCGCTCACGAAAGACGTTGACACTCGTAATAGTGGCGCCGCTGACGAGTCGCGCGAGATCGCGAACGACCGTCTCCACCTCAGGCAGCTCAGGCACGGTCGGACCACGGCGTCATCTCGTCCCATCGCGGACCACTCTTCACATCAACGGTAAGTGGCACATCCAGTGCGAGCGCACCCTCCATCGTGTCAACCAGGATTGGCACGAGGCGACCAACTTCACCGTTCGGTACCTCTAGCAGTAGTTCGTCGTGCACCTGCAGCACAAGTCGCGCCGTAAGGCCCGCCTCTGCAAGTCGTGGCGCCAAACGGATCATGGCGATCTTGATCACATCGGCCGCCGTTCCTTGGATTGGGTGGTTAATGGCGGCGCGCTCCCCCGCCGCCCGCAGCGCAGGGTTCCCCGCGCGGAGCTCAGGGATCGGCCGGCGGCGCCCGAGCTGCGTTGTGACGGAGCCGTTCGTTCGCGCCTCCTCCTTGATCGTGACGATGTAGCGACGAATCCCCGGATAGCGCTCGAAGTAGCCGGCGATGAAGGACTTCGCCGCATCTCGCGAGATGCCCGCCCGCGTGGCTAAGCCGAAGTCGCCCATGCCGTAGGCGATGCCGAAGTTCACCATCTTCGCCATGGCGCGCTCATCGGCGTCCACATCGGCGGCGGGCTTCTCGAGCACACGAGCGGCGGTCGCGCGGTGAATATCCTCTCCGGCGGCGAAGGCGGCGATCAGGTGTTCGTCACGCGTGACGTGCGCCAAGATGCGCAACTCGATCTGGCTGTAGTCCGCCGCCACCAGCGTGTTCCCCCTCTCCGCAATGAAGGCGTTGCGGATCTTGCGGCCGAGGGCGGTGCGAATCGGAATGTTCTGCAGGTTTGGATCCGTGGAGCTGAGTCGCCCAGTTGCCGCCACCGCCTGCTGGAAGGTGGTGTGCACACGGCCGTCACCCTCCACGAGCTTCGGCAGCGCCTCAGCGTAGGTGCTCTGCAGCTTCGAGACGGTGCGCCACTCCATGGCGATCCCAACGATCGGATGCTCCCCCTGGATCTCCTCCAGCACGCTCGCATCGGTCGACCAGGCGCCCGTCTTCGTCTTCTTCCCCTTCGGCAGGTTCAGCTCCACAAAGAGGAGTTCGCCGAGCTGCTTCGGCGAGCCGAGCGCAACAGGGTGACCGACGGCCTGCTCGGACTCCCGCTCGAGGCGCGCAATCTCTGCAGTGAATGCCGTGCTCAGCTCACTCAGCGCGGAGCGATCAACGGCGACGCCGGCGATCTCCATGCGCGCGAGTACTTCAACGAGTGGCAACTCGATCTCGCGATAGAGACGCAGCGTGCCGGCCTCGCGCAAATCTTCGGCGAGGGGGCCGCGCGACGCTCGCGTCACGAGTGCGGCGAGGACCGCCTCCTGCAGCGGCTCGAGCCGGTCAGGGAGATCGGCGCCAAGTCGCGCGGAGGCAACCTCCACCAGCCCAGGGTTGCGCATGGTGACATTCGCAATCCAGGTGGCCAGCGCTACGTCATCAATAAGGTGCGGCGAGGCGTCTGGCCGAATGCTCACCATGGCGCCAATCAGACCCTTCACGCCGAGGCCAGCAATCTCGCGGCCCGACCCTGCCAGAGATTCCAGCAGCGCATGCACCACGGCGCCATCATCGGCGGCGAGAATCGTTCCCGCGTCATCTACGATCGCGATCGCCAGCTCGGCCTCTGGGCCACGGCGGTCCGCACCCACACCGCCAATGGCGAGGTGCCCCTGCGGCGAAAGGCCGCGGAACGCATCTCGGGCCTCGTCAGCGGCGCGCAGGACGCGAATCCCCGCGGCGGCGAGATCGCCACGCTTCACCTGCTCAATCTTGGAGTGGGCATCCGATTCATCTGTAGCGCTGCTCGCCACGTGGGTCGATCGACCCGCAGCGGTATTCCCCGCCGTCACCGCATCAAAGTTGAATCCGAGCTGCAGGTCGCTCGCAGGGCTCGCCTTCGGCGCAACCTTTGTGACCAGCGCAGCAGAGCCTCGCAGCGCAGCACCCGCCGCTGCGGCGCTGACCGCAGCATTAGCGGCGACACGGTCTTCGCCGGCAAGTGGCGGCAGTCGCTGCGCGAGTGCGCGGAACTCCAGGTCGCGGAAGAGGGCGAGCGCCGCTTCGCGGTCATACACCCCAATCTCGCCGCCTGTTGCCGGCAGGGTGAGTGGCGCATCGCGATCGATGGTCATCAGCCCTTGGCCGGCGAATGCTGCGTCACGGTTCGCAGCGAGCGACCCTCGGATGCGCACAGACTCGACCTCATCCAAACGCGCGTAGAGCTGCTCTAGGGAGCCGAAGGTTGCAATCAACTTGGAGGCGGTCTTCTCGCCAACACCTGGAACGCCAGGAATGTTGTCGGAACTGTCTCCCTTGAGCGACTTAAAGTCCACCATCTGCTCTGGGGTGAGGCCGTACCGCGCGAAGACTCGCTCTGGATCGTATTCAACGATCGCATCAGCTCCACCCTTAGCGGTGTGCATCAGGTGAACCTTTTTGGTCACCAGCTGCAACATGTCGAGGTCCCCCGAGACGATGTGCACCTCCCAGCCATCGCGCTCCGCGGCGGTGGCGATGGTGCCGATCACGTCATCCGCCTCGTAGCCGGTCGCCTCCAGGAGCGGCAGCCCCAACGCCACCACAAGGTCTCGCACGATCGGCACCTGGGAGCGCAGCTCATCGGGCATCGACGGCCGCTGGGCCTTGTACGCGGGGAAGCGCTCATGTCGATAGGTGGTGCCTGGGGCATCAAAGGCCACGATGGCGCGCTCAGGATCGACGTCGGCCATCGTTCGCAGCAGGATGCTGGTGAATCCGTACGCCGCATTGGTCAGCTGGCCGCGGCTATTCGTCAGCGGTGGCAGCGCATGAAAGGCGCGATAGATCAGCCCATAGGCATCAACGAGGAGGAGTCGGCGCTTGGTTGGCATACCGCGAGGGTACCGCAGGAGTGCAGAGCCCTTCGGCTAGGCGCGACGCCTCCGCACGCTCACGAAGGCCACCGCAAGGCTCCCCGTCAGCAGAAGCAGAGCGGCTCCAGAGACGATCGTGGCGCCGTCTAGCGTCTCCGATGTGAAGAGCTCATTGCTCACGCCGTCCGCCTTCACCGCCATCGAGGCTTCGGGGGCCAAGCTCGATGCGAGGGGGTTGGCCCCAGCCTCCAGCCGAGCTGCGCTCTCGGTGCCACCCGCCAACTGGCCAGCAACGCCGCCAAGAAGGAGCGTTACGGAGAGTGCGGCGCCCGCAAGGGCACCACGCGGCGCGGCGCTCACCCAGCCAATTAGGGCGGAGCGCCAGCCGCTTGCAGCGCGCTGGGCTCGAGCCTCAGCGATCCGTGCAATCTCGCTGCGCAGGGCGGGGTTGGCGAAGGGGTCACGGGCACGGCGGGGCTCACCAGCGCGATAGGCGCTCAGCGGATCGTGCCCAGGGGTGCCGGCGGCGTTGCTCATCTCACTCTCCCAACGATAACGGTGCGCCAGCGGTTCCCGGCCGCAGGTCGGCAAGGAGGCGGCGCAGCTCTTCGCGCCCTCGGCTGATTCGGCTCTTGATGGTTCCCACCGATACCCCCGTCAGTTCCGCGATCTCTGCATAGTCATATCCATCGACGTCGTAGAGGAGGATCGCCCGGCGTCGTTCCTCGGGAATCGCCCCAAGAGCCTTCGCCAGGGCGACGGCGAGCTCGCTCGCCTCAGCACGCTGCGCCGGATCAGAGGCCGCCCCCGCCTGCGGCTCTGCCTCAACGCGCTCACGGTGCGCACCCTCCCCCGCCTCCTCGTGCGATTCGCTCGCGAACGGGAGTGTCGGGTGCCGGCGCTCACGTCGCATCAGGTCGCGCGCAGCGTTCTCCACGATCCGCACGAACCAGCCCCGAAGGTTGGTTGGCGCAACCCGGTCGAGGGAGCGGTATGCCGAGATCAGCCCCGCCTGCAGGGCGTCGTCGGCGCTCGCCTCGCTCCCCGTGATGCGCAGCGCCATCCGCCATGCAAGGTCAAGGTCAGGGGTGAAGAGGTCGCGGAAGGCGTCCTGAGAGCCCGCTCGTGCGGCGGCGAGCAGCGCCGTGCGCTCCGCCCCCTCGCCTCCGCCTGCTCTGCTGCCTCGTGTCATGTGCCTAGTGTGCCGCGCCGCTAGGATCTATGGGTGCCGAAGTGGCGAAATGGCAGACGCAACCGACTCAAAATCGGTCGACTGAAAGGTCATGTGGGTTCGACTCCCACCTTCGGTACCAAAGCCACCGCCCCGCTACGATAGAGGGGCCGAAGTGGCGAAATGGCAGACGCATCCGACTTAAAATCGGCCGGTCGATGAGATCATGCGGGTTCGAGTCCCGCCTTCGGCACCAACCACATCACAGGGAGGCAACATGAGCGAGAAGGCATTCACCCCGCGAGCCGATCGCCCTACCCTCATGCGCGAACACGGCGCCGCCCGCGCAAAACGCGCTGCTGCCGCTGCCGGCTCAACTGAATGGCGTACCGCCGCTGCGGAGGTCGCAGCAATCGAGGTAGAGCTTGCGAAGTTTGAGGCACTGCGCGTTGCGCCAGCCCGAGTAGCTCGACCCGAGGCGAAGGGTAAGTAGCTCTCCGTTGGCTTAGCGGCCGAGGATCGCCCCAACGACGAGCCCAACAAAGAGTGCTCCCATCGCGGGGCGCGATGCGAGGAAGGCCGCACCAACATGCCAGAGCGGCCAGAGCGGATAGCCCGCGGGCGGTGCCGACGGGCGGGGCGCAGCAACGATCTTCAGTGCTGGGAGCGCAGAGATCGCACCGAGTCCGGCGAGTGGCGCCACGAACCATGGGAAGATTCCGACTGCAGGGATCGCAAAGATCGCGATCCCCAGATAGCCAGCAGAGATCAGCACCGTTGTGAATACACGCGCACGGCGCTCACCGATGCGAACGACGAAGGTCTTCACGCCGCGCGAACCGTCTGCCTCGATCTTGTCGAGATGCTTGCCGAAGAGCACGGCGGTGACGAAGAGTGCCCATGGCAGCGTGGCGATCAACGCGATCGCATCAACGCGGCCAGTTGCTGCGAGGTAGGTTCCCCCTCCCATGAGCGGTCCCCACACGATGAAGGCGGAGAGCTCACCGAGACCGCGACGCTTGAGGCGCAGTGGTGGATCGGTATAGCCCCACGAAAGGATCAGGCCGGCGATCGCAAATGCGCCGATGAGTAGTTCGTTTCGGACGACCATGGTGAAGCCACCGAGGATTGCGGCCAGGGCGGTCAGCACGCCGATCGCAACAAGCAGTGTGCGGCTCGACATGGCGCCTGAGGCGATTGGATGCGGTGAGTAGTCGGCGCGTGGGTAGCCGGGTCGATCAAGGCCGTCGTGATAATCGCGCCAGTCATTCGCCAGGTTGTTCGCCGCGTGCGCGAGGTTCGCGCCAAAGAAGGCGGCGAAACCGAGGAGGATGCCGCTGACGGCGTTGCCACCGAACGAGGCGTCACTGATCTTGCCACTCCACCAGGCGAAGAGGAGGCCCTGCCCTGCGCCGAGAATCGTCAGCGGAAGGACCGAGGCGCGTGCGAGAAGTAGCGCTCGCGCAACAACCGACATGGTCCGCCAATCAACACCCTCTGGGGCGGACTGTCGCAGGAGAACGGATGCGTAATCTTTGCTGCTCACCCTCCTATTCTCCCCTCTTCTTAAGAATTCTGCAGGGCTGGATCTTCCTCAGGTTGCAGGTGAGATCAGCTCCAACTCAACCCCGTCGCCGCCCACGCGGTCACGCAGGATCGCGGGGAGGCCCGCATCCCATGCGACACCGTTGCGCTGCTCCATCGGCAAGAGCTGGGCGCCGCCCGCCTGTGGGATATGCACCACAACACGCGTTCCGCCAGGTCGTGCACGCAGCTCCCCCTTCACGATCTCCATGGCTCGGATCGTCTCCTCAACGGACTGGCGCGCCTTGAACTTGATATGCAGCACTGCGCCTGCAGGAATCTCGACCGGATCAGGATTCGACATGGCCCCGACGAGCGGCTCAGCGGGTGGCGCCTCGACCGCAACAGCCGCGTCAAATTCGGCGGGTGCGCGCTCCGGCATCAGTGGTGCGCCCGCCTCCATCCCTTCGGGGACCATGCCCGCTGGAATCCCACCGTGCGGGAGCGGCGCGACAGAGCGCTTTGCGAAGCGCCGCCCCCCGCTCGAAACGGTGAGTTTGGAGCGGACGGCCTCCGCGCTGAGGCGCGACGCCTCCTCCCACGGAACGACGGACTCAACGAGCAGCGACCACTCTTCGCCGCGCTGCTCGGCGCGACCGGCGATGAGGATCCCCTCACCCTCAATCCAGGAACTCTTCGTTGACTCCCACACCTGCGGGAAGACTACGACCTCCATGCTCCCGGTGAGATCCTCCACGGTGACGATCGCCATGGAGGCACCCTTCTTGGTGACCATCTGGCGAATGCTCAAGACAATGGCGCCGAGTGTCGCCGTCTCATCGCGGAACGACTCATCGCTAAAGTCGCCAACAAAGGTGCCAACATACGGCTGCATTGCTGGCGCGAGAGCATTCATTGGGTGATCACTCAGATAGACGCCCATTAGCTCGCGCTCCCAGCGCAGCCGTTCACGCGTTGAGGCCTCCGTGACGTGTGGGAGTGCGGGGATCCCCGCTCCGGCAAGCTCAGGCATTGCATCAAAGAGACCAACCTGGCCCGCCGCACGCTCGCGCTGCGCACTAGAGCCGCCGGAGATCGCGTCGTCGAGAGCGAGCAGGATCTGCGCCGGGTGGCCGAAGCGGCGGAGCGCCCCAACCTTCGCCAGCGCTTCAAGGACGCGCTTGTTCGCGAGTCGAAGATCAATCCGCTCGCAGAGCTCCTGCAGCGAGGCCGCCTGCTCCCCCGCCTCACGCGCCACAACGATGGACTCGGCGGCAGTAGCGCCAACATTCTTGACCCCTAAGAGGCCGAAGCGGATCGCCTCCCCCTCTGGCTCGAAGTCGAGATTTGAGAAGTCAACGTCTGGGGGGAGCACTGGGATGCCAAGGCGACGACACTCTGCGATTGCTGCTGCAACCTTCTCCTCCTTGCTTCGAAAGGCGTTCAACACGCTCGTCATGTACTCCACGGTGTAGTTCGCCTTGAGGTACGCGGTTTGGTAGGCGATCAGGCCGTAGCAGGTAGCGTGCGCCTTGTTGAATCCGTAGTTTGCGAACGGCTCAAATGCCTCGAACACCTTTTCGATCGTGGCGCGTGCGACCCCCCGCTCAGCGGCGCTCGTGATGAACTCTTGCTTCAAGCCCGCAAGGACATCCTCTTTCTTCTTGCGCACCGCGTATCCCAGCGTGTCCGCCTTCGGGCCCGAGAATCCACCGAGCGCAGAGGCCGCGGCCATGATGTCCTCCTGGTACACGAAGACGCCGTACGTTCGCTTGAGGAATGGCTCAAGGAGGGGGTGCAGATAGGTCACCGCCTCCTGGCCGTGCTTACGACGGATGTAGGTCGGGATGTTCGCCATTGGACCCGGTCGATAGAGGGCGACCATGGCGGCAAGGTCATAGACGCTCGTTGGTCGCAGCTCCTTGATATAGCGGCGCATGCCGGGCGACTCAAGCTGGAAGATTCCGGTCGTCTCGCCTGAGGCGAGCAAGGCGAACGTCTTCGCGTCGTCCAGCGGAATCTTGTCGAGGTCGATCTCAATGCCGCGTGTCTCTCGAATACGATCCACCGCCGTTCGGAGGATCGTGAGGTTTGCCAGGCCGAGGAAGTCAAACTTCAACAGGCCGAGCGCCTCCACCCCGTGCATCTCGATCTGCGTCATGACCCCCTCAGAGTTCGTCGCACGCTGGAGGGCCATGATCTCGGTCAGGGGCTCGCGACTGATCACCACGCCGGCCGCGTGGGTTGAGGCGTTTCGCACAACCCCTTCCAGCTGTTCGGCAAGGCCGATAAGTTGGCTGTACTCCGTGCCATCGGCGTACCCCGCAAACTCTGGAGACTTTCTTGCCTGGGCCAGGCTGATGTTCAGTTGCGCAGGCACGGACTTCGCAATGCGGTCAACTTCGCTGTAGCTCTTGCCAAGCACACGCCCAACGTCGCGGATGGAGGCGCGCGCCGCCATCGTGCCGAAGGTGATGATCTGGGCGACACGGTCTTCGCCATACTTTTGTGAGACGTAGCTGATCACCTCGTCACGGCGACCATCTTCAAAGTCAATATCAATATCTGGCATGGTGACGCGGTCTTGGTTCAAGAACCGCTCAAATGGCAGCTCATAGTGCAACGGATCCACGGGGGTAATGCCAAGCGCATAGGTCACGATAGACCCAGGGGCACTGCCTCGGCAGGTGGTGGCGATCCCCTGCTCTCGCGCAAATCGCACGAAGTCCGCAACGATAAGGAAGTAGGCTGCATAACCCATCTTGATGATCACATCGAGTTCGTAGGCGAGGCGCGCGCGCGCCGCGTCGCTTGGCGTGCCGAACCGGCGCGCAAGCCCTCGTTCGGCCTCTTTCGTCAACCAGCTCTCGACGTTCTCTCCTGCCGGCACCTCAATGTCCGGGACGCGCGTTGTGCCGAGCTCGAGGTTGAAGTCCACCATCTCAGCGATGAGACGTGTGTTCTTGAGCAGTTCCGGGCGATCGGGGAAGAGTGCCGCCATCTGCTCTGGTGACTTCAGGTAGAAATCGCCAGAGCCAAACTTCATGCGACCCGGTGTCTCGAGGTTGCTCGCCGTACCGATGCAGAGGAGCACATCGTGTGCATCGCGCTGATCTGCGCGCACGTAGTGCAGGTCATTTGTCAGCACGAGCGGGAGGCCAACTTCGGGGGCGAGGCGGAAGAGTTGCTCGTTCAGGCGACGCTGCTCGGGGAGGCCGTGATCTTGCACCTCGAGGAAGAAGCGCCCCTTCCCAAAGATTTCGCCGTACTTCCCGGCGAGGGCTCGCGCATGCTCCCAGTCATCAACCTCCAGTGCTCGGGCAATCTCGCCATTCAGGCATCCAGAAAGTCCGACAAGGCCCTCTGCATGCCGAGCAAGATGCTCGTGGTCGGTACGTGGCTTGTAGTAGAGCCCATCCAGATGCGCGTCCGTCACCACACGGCAAAGATTGCGATAGCCGGTTCCGCTCGTCGCAAGGGCGATCAGGTGAAACGGCTGCTGGTCAGCCTTCCCCTCTTTGTCCCGCATGCCACGGCGAGCGACATACGTCTCGACGCCGATGATCGGCTTGATCCCGTGCCTCTTCGCCGCCTGCACAAACTGAACCGCGCCATAGAGAGCCCCGTGGTCGGTGAGGGCAATGGAGTCCATCCCGAGGCGCTTCGTCTCCTCCATCAGCGCCTCCAGATTGCTCATGCCGTCGAGCAGGCTGAACTCGCTGTGGACGTGGAGGTGCGTAAAGTCAGGCTTGGCGCTCACGTGGGGCAGTCTAGCGATCGGCGTACTATCCCTCTATGGATGAGCAGGAACGCGCACGACTACGGGCAGCCATTGAGGCCGCCGAAGGGGGCGCCCCAGATCCCGCCGCAGTGGACGCGCTCATGCGCCGCATGCTGACGGAGAGTCGCACCATTGCGGTCGTCGGCGCCTCCCCGCGCCCAGACCGCCCCTCCCACGGCGTCCTGCGCACACTCGCCGCAGCTGGCTGGCAGATCCTCCCGATCAACCCAATGCCAGAGGCGCTGCGCGACGGGGTGGCGGGCCTCCCCTGCTTCCCAACGCTGAGTGCCGCTGCCGTCTCACTCCCAGTTGGCGAGCGGATCGATCTCGTTGATGTCTTTCGGCGCTCCGAGGAGTGCGAGGAGATTGCACGCGAGGCCGTCGCGATTGGTGCAGGTGGACTCTGGCTTCAGCTTGGAGTGATTAGCCCGGCCGCTGCGCAGATCGCCAACGAGGCATCCATGCTGTTCGTACAAGACCGTTGCCCCGCCATTGAGATGCCGCGTCTCGGCATCTCTGGCCCAAACACCCGAGCCTCGGCATGACCACCAATTGGGTAGCGCTCCTACCCGCAGAGACCGCAAAGCGCATGTCACAAATCTGGATCCCCGTCGGACTACCGGGATTCTCTGGCGCCGAGAAGGCTCGTTGGAACGCACTCCTCAACGAGCGCTTCGGCACAGATGGCTGGCGGATCTCGCACCTCGTGCGAGGCGAGATCGTGCCGCGAGCCGTAGCCATCCTCGAGTACGAAGAGGCATATCGACGCTACCTGCACGACCGGCCTGATCTGGTGAACTTCTTGGTAGAGGCTTGCGGCAACGTGTACGACGACAATCCGACCAACGTCTACGACAACGATTACGAGCAGCCGCACACCGCTATGAACCACTACCAAGACATTTCGGTGCGGCGCGTCATTGCCGAACTTGTTGACAATCCCGCCTGGCCAACGGTTACGGCAACACCAGATGAGACCGTAGAACTTCTCGATTTTGGCACCGGTGAGCGTGTGACCGCGCCGCGAGCCAGCGGCTTCCGCGGCGACGGGCTGCTGCAGATCCGTGATCCCCTCTCCCCTGGGTACCTACTCAACCCGGCGGTCGTGCCCGCGCACGATCCGGCACTGATCAGCTCAGTCCCTGGGCGACGCGAGTGGTATCACGACGAAGGATGTGGCCACCTCTCCATTGAGGCGTTCTGGCAGTCGAGCAAAGTTGTAGAGGTGCGCCTAGATCGGTTCCTCGCCTCTGGTGACGACCGATCCGCGCCGCTTGCGGGGCTGTGACAAGCATCCTCTTCGGCACCGCGAGTCGCGATCGCTATCTCGAGAGCGGCCGCACCCTCCCAGGTGGAGGAGTGTTGAACATGGCGTACCACTGGGCGGCTGCCGGCAAAGAGTTCCTCCTCCAGACGCGGATCGGCTCGAGCGACCAGGACCTGTTCGTGGAGTTCCTTCAGCGCAATGAGATTCCGCATCTCCCTGCGTCCCTCGTCGCGCCTGGAGAGAGCTCCTCCATCGATATCCGTATCGGAGCAGACCGCCAACCCCAGATGGACAACTACATTGAGGGCGTGTGGGAGTTGGTGCACTGCACCACAGAAGAGCTGGCCTCGCTTGCTACTGCAACCCATTGGCATACCGTCCTCGTCGAAGGAGCCATTGACGAGCTGGAACGCCTCTCATCGTCTGGGCACCTTGAACATGTGATGGTCAGTGCCGATTTCCTTGGGTTTCGCCATTACACGCCGGAGCGCTTCCGCGAGACGTTGGTGCACATTAATCTCGCCTTTATCGGCTGGCCCGGCGCACGCGAGGACGCGTCACTCGCAGAGGTGCGCCGCTTCGTTCTCGATGCTCGGAAGGTAGCCGTCGTGACACTTGGGGCGCAGGGGGTCCTAGTCGTTGACGGTGAGAAACAGACCGAGACGTTCTATCCCACCGTGGCAGTCCCTGTGGCGGGGAGCACCATCGGGTGTGGGGATGCCTTTATCGCAGCGTTCTTGTTGGCGCACCAGGCTGGTGCCTCATTAGGTGAGTCCGTCGCCGCCGGACAGGCGGCGGGGGCTGCCGCCACCGCGTGGAGCCTCCCGCTCCCTGACGCAGCGTACGGAGACTAGGTCAACAGGGCGAGCAGGATTCCTGCGGCCGCAGCAATGCCAACGCCCGTCAGGCGGCGCAGGCGATTGACGATGAGTTCACCCTCAAGACGATCGGCAAGATCGGGGCCGCTCCCGGGTGTGCCGCGCCACGCCTCATAGCGCGTTGCTGCGCCGACGCGGTTCGCCCACTCCGTTCGCGCTCGGAGCAGAGGTGGGAGTCGACGTGCCAGATAGAAAAACCCCGCGATACCAATGCCGCCCACGAAGAGTCGAACGAGGTCGAGCACTTAGGCGTCCAGCAGGTCCTTGAAGAGAGCTCCAAGTTGGGCTGCATCCCCACGCCCCTTGCTCGCCTTCATCGCCTGGCCAACCAAGAAGCCGATCGCCTGCTGCTTCCCCGCCTTCCAGTCGGCGAGCGCCTGCGGATTCGCGGCGAGTACCTCGGCTGCGAGCTTCTTCAATGCACCGTCGTCGCTAATCTGCCCGAGGCCGCGCTCGGCGATCGCCGCGCGCACATCGAAGCTGCCGCCGAGTAGTTCGGCAAAGAGCTCCTTCCCTGTGGTGCCGTTGATCTCCTTGTGCGAAACAGCCCCGATCAGCGCGGCGAACTGGACCGGATCTGGTTCGGCAGCCCCCTCGTTTGCTGCTCGGAGATACTCGCCCGTCACCCAATTTGCGAGCGTCTTCGCGTCGATCGTTGCGTCCGCAGCGCGTGACGCCTCGAAGAGCGCAGCGGCACGTGGCTCCCCAACAAGAACGGCGGCGTCATATTCGGAGAGCGCGAGCTGCTCCACATAGCGTGCTCGCCGCGCCGATGGGATCTCTGGGATGCTCGCAACAATGCCAGCCAACCAGGCTGGCTCGATCGAAAGTGGTGGCAGGTCAGGCTCAGGGAAGTAGCGATAGTCGTGCGAGTTCTCTTTCGCGCGCATCGTGTAGGTGCTGTCGCTCGACTCATCCCAGCCGCGCGTCTCTTGCGTGACCGTTCCGCCCGACTCAAGGACTTTGGCCTGCCGCGCAATCTCAAAGGCGATCGCCTTCTCCACCGACCGGAAAGAGTTCATGTTCTTCACCTCGGTGCGCGTGCCAAACGGTGCATCTTCGCTTGGGCGGATCGAGACGTTCGCCTCGACGCGCATCTGCCCGTTCTCCATCTCCGCATCGGCGGCACCGATCGTGCGGAGCAGGAGGCGCAGCTCTTCGGCGTAGCGTCGGGCCGTCTCCGCGTCGCGAATGTCTGGTTCGGTCACGATCTCAAGGAGCGCGACACCCGATCGGTTGTAGTCGATGAGGCTGGAGCGCTTCCCGTCACCCCCCTTTTCGTGACGCAAGCGCGCCGTATCCTCTTCCAGGTGGGCGCGGCGAATGCGCACGCGACTCGTTCCGGCGCTCGTCGTGACCTCAATGGTTCCATGCTCAGCGAGCGGGAAGTCAAGTTGACTGATCTGATACCCCTTCGGCAAATCTGGGTAGAAGTAGTTCTTGCGATCCCAGATCGTGGTGGCCGGCGCGGCGGCACCGATCGCGGCACCAACGGCAAGCACCTTCTCGATCGCGGCCCGGTTCGGCACTGGAAGTGCGCCAGGGAGCCCGAGACAGGTTGGGCAGGTCTTGCTGTTTGGCAGGTCGCCCTCGGCCGGAATCGCGCAGGGGCAGAACATCTTCGTCACCGTGCGGAGCTGCACGTGCACCTCAATGCCGATCACCGCATGCCAGGTCATACCGCCACCCCGCGTGCCTTGGCAACGAACCGACCGATGCGGACAAGTGCCTCGCGTAGGTTCTCTTCCGACGTGGCGTAACAGATGCGCACGTGGCCAACGCCGCTGGCCCCGAACGAGGAGCCTGGGATCACAGCAACGCGCTCCTCGGTGAGGAGGCGCTCGGCGAACTGTTCGTCGGTGAGCCCTGTGGAGCGAATGTCGGGGAAGGCGTAGAAGGCGCCCTGCGGTGCGCCCGTCGGCAGGTTTAGGGCGGCGAGGCCATCGAGCACGATGGTGCGACGTCGCGCGTAGGCGGCGCGCATCTCTTCGAGCGCTGGCTCGCCGTTCGTGAGCGCTTCAAGGGCTGCATCCTGCCCAATCGTTGGCGCGCTCATGATCGCGTACTGGTGGATCTTGACCAAGCCCGCAACGATCTCCTTTGGCGCACAGAGGAAGCCGACGCGCCACCCCGTCATGGCGTACGACTTCGAGAAGCCGCCGATCAGGATGGTGCGCTCGCGCATCCCTGGGTAGGCCGACATTGCGCGGTGCGCCGGCCCCTCGTAGACGAGTCGGTCATAGATTTCATCGCTAATCACCAGCAGATCACGTGCCACGGCGATCTTGGCGAGCGCCTCGCGGGTTGGCTCGTCGAGGGTGGCCCCCGTTGGGTTCGCCGGATAGCCGAGGAAGAGCGCCTTGGCGCTGGCCGCCGCGGAATCTACGGCATCGGGGTGCAGGCGCCAGTTGTCGCTGCCGCTCGTCGCCACCGGTACGGCGGTACCACCCGCAAAGACGACCGCAGGGAGGTAGGCAACGTACGAGGGCTCTGGCAGCACGATGCGATCGCCCGTACCGATGACCCCGCGAACGGCAAGATCGACAGCCTCAGAGGCGCCGACCGTGATGATGATCTCGCTCTCTGGGTCGTAGCTCACGCCTGAGCGCTCCTGAATCTTCGCGGCAATAGCGCGGCGAAGCTCAATCGTTCCGTAGTTCGAGGTGTAGTGGGTGCGTCCGGCGCGCAGGCTCGCCACAGCGGCCTCAATGATGTGCGGTGGGGTATCGAAGTCGGGCTCCCCCACGCCGAGGCTGATCACGTCGCTCATCGTTGCGGCGATGTCAAAAAAGCGTCGGATACCAGAGGGCGACACCGCGTGAACACGATCAGCAAGTGCGCGCTTTGCGAAATCACTCACGCCGCACCTCCACCGAGCTTGGCGAGATCATGCGGCGCCATCGCGCGCCATGCTGCTGTTGCCGTGAGCGCCTCATAGCCGGCCGAGATGCTGAGCAGTTCGGCTTCGGACCACGCCTTACCGATCAGCTGCAGCCCCACCGGAAGGTTCTCGGAGAGGCCGCACGGGATGCTCACCCCGGGAAGGCCTGCCATGTTCGCTGGCAGGGTGCAGGCGTCAGCGAGATACATGGAGACCGGATCGCTCATCTTGGCGCCGAACTTCCAGGCGACCTGTGGGCTCGTCGGCGCAACGATGGCGTCGAAGCCCGCCGCCCAGATGCGATCAAAGTCGCGCGCGATGAGGGTGCGCACCTTCTGCGCCTTCACGTAATAGGCGTCGTAGTAGCCGGCGGAGAGTGCGTAGGTGCCCAACATGATGCGTCGTCGTACCTCTGGGCCAAACCCACGGCCGCGCGTCTCGAGGTAGCCGTTCAGCAGATCTCCACCGCCGTGCGTTGATGCGCCGTAGCGAATGCCGTCGTAACGGGCAAGGTTTGCTGAAGCCTCTGCTGGCGCAACGATGTAGTAGGTCGCGAGCGCATGCTCCGTAGTTGGGAGACTGACCTCTTCGACGATCCCGCCTGCAGCCTCAAGCGCCGCAACCGCATCGCGCACAGCGCGTTCAACACCAGCCTCCATGCCAGTAACGAAGTACTCCTTCGGCAGGGCAAATCGCTTGCCGCGAATGGCGGACGCCGCAGCATCACCGCTCGGGAGGCTCAGCAGCGCCGCATCAAGCGGACTACGCGAGCTGGTGGCATCATGCGCATCGACACCAGCAATTGTGTGCAGCAGGAGCCCTGCATCCTGCGCCGTGCGCGCAAATGGCCCGACCTGATCGAGCGATGATGCAAAAGCAACGATGCCGTAGCGCGAAACACGACCGTAGGTCGGCTTCATGCCGACAATGCCGGTGAGGCTGGCGGGCTGACGAATGGAGCCACCCGTATCGGTGCCAATGGAGAGCGGGGCATGGAACGCGGCCACAGCGGCGGAGGATCCGCCCGACGATCCGCCCGGCACGCGATCAATGTCCCACGGATTCACCGTCTTCTTGTATGCCGAGAACTCGGTCGATGATCCCATCGCAAACTCGTCCATGTTGGTCTTGCCAAGAATCACTGCACCCGCCTCCTTCAGCCGCGCAGCGATGGTTGCGTCGTAGGGGCTGATGTACCCCTCCAGGATTCGCGAGCCCGCAGTGGTGGGCGTTCCGGTGAGGTTGACGAGATCTTTCAGTGCAACGGGGACGCCAAGGAGTGCCGGGAGTTCGTTGAGCGCCGCGGCACCAGCGGCACGTGCGGCTGCGTAGCGCGCATCAGCGCGATCGGCCTCCGCGCGCGCCTCTTCGTGCCGAAGATGGAGCCATGCGCCAAGGACGCCATCCTCTCGTTCAATGGCGGCAAAGAGTTCGTCGGTGGCGGCGCGCGAGGTTGCGGCACCCGATTGGAATCCGGCACGAAGCTCTGTTGCGGTTGCGCGGCGGAGGCCCTCCCCGCTCATCCGTCGGCCTCCTCGGAGAGAATCGCCTGCACGCGCACAAAGTCGCCGCTCCGCGCTGGTGCGTTCTGGAGGGCATCGTCAACGGGGAGAGAGGGCTCAGCGACGTCGTCACGCAGCGGCATCGCCTGGACCATCGTCTGTGCGCTTGGCGGCACGCTCGAGGTGTCAACGTCGGCGAGGTGCGCCCACTGCTCGAGGATCAGGTTCAGATCACCCTGAAGCTTCCCCAACTCATCGCTGGTGAGGCCGAGGCGTGCCAGTGCGGCGACGTGTTCTACTTCGGCACGGGTTAGGTCACTCATGCGGGAATCCTACCCGCCCGACGGCTCAACCCCTAGGAGCGCGACGAATCCCACCTCATCAACGATCCGAATGCCGAGCTTCTCAGCAGCGGCGCGCTTGGAGCCCGCCTTCTCCCCTGCCACGAGCAGCGTCGTCTTTGCAGTCACCGCATCGGCAACCGTACCCCCCGCCGACTCGATCCGATCCTGCGCCTCGCGACGGCTCCAGCCTGTCGCCGTGAGGGTTCCCGTTACGACCACCACCTCGCCTGCGAGCGGACCGCCCGTCACGGTTGGCGCGACCGCGGCGGGGTGGGCGACGAGCCCGGCGTCAAACAGGTCTTCGAGTGATTCGCCCGCTAAGCCTGTGGTGAACGCGGAGGCGATGCTCTCTGCGACAACCGCTCCGACGCCTGGGATTGCGGTGAACTCCTCGGCAGACATGGAGCGCAGGGCGGCGAGCACGGCGCGACCCCACGCTGACCCACTAATTGGGGGGACGCGGCGCTGGAGTTCCGCTGCGAGATCCTTCGCCGTCGCCTCACCAACATGGCGAATGCCAAGCGCAACCAGAACACGCCACAGCTCTCGGCTTCGTCGCGCTTCGATCGTGCCGAGAACGTTGCTGATGCGATTCGGCCCCTCGCGGCGAGACCCGTCACTCAAACTCCCCATGCGGTCCAGCCCATCGAGCTGTTCGGCGGTCAAGCGATAGAGATCGCCAATGCGGCGAACCACGCCACGCTCCACGAGTTGCGCAAGCAGCTTCTCGCCGACGCCCTCAAGATCGAGCGCGCCACGACCAACTGCATAGCGCAGCGTTTCGAAATTCTGCGCTGGGCAGGCGCGGTTCGGACAGCGATGGCGCACCTCGTCTCGAACCACCGCAGCGTTGCAGGATGGACAGTGCGTTGGCATGGTGAACTCTGGTAGAGGCGAGGTCCGGCGCTCAGCAAGCCCCCGCACCACCTCAGGGATTACATCGCCCGCCTTTTGCAGTACCACAATGTCCCCAACGCGAACATCCTTGCGGCGAATCTCATCGATGTTGTGCAACGTGGCTCGACGCACGGTTGATCCGGCAACCAGGACAGGCTCCATCTCCGCCACTGGAGTCAGATAACCGGTGCGCCCCACCTCCACACTGATGCCGAGGAGTCGCGCCGTTACCTGCTCCGGCGGGAACTTGTAGGCGATCGCCCACTTTGGTGAGCGCGCGATGTAGCCGAGCTGTTCCTGGTCGGCAACCGCATCGACCTTAAGTACTGCCCCATCCGTCTCGTACTCCAGGGTGCGGCGCTTCTCCACCCACTCAGCGAGGAACGATGCGGCACTCGCTCCAGTAAGGCCAGCGCGGGCGTTCTGCTCGGTGGGGAAGCCAAACTCATGGAGCCGGCGGAGCGCTGCACTCTGCGCGGATGAAGCTGGCTCTTCGAAGAGCTGATAGGCGAAGAACGAGAGATTGCGCTTGGCCGTGATCGCAGCATCTTTCTGCCGGAGTGATCCAGCAGCTGAGTTGCGCGGATTAGCATACAGAGGGAGATCGGCGGCAGCCCGCTCCGCATTCAGCGCGGCGAATGACGACTTAGGCATGTAGATCTCACCGCGGACTTCGCAGCTCACTGGCTTCTTAAGCGTTGCAGGAATCGCCCGAATCGTCCGCACGTTCGCCGTGACATCTTCTCCGGTGGTGCCGTCTCCGCGGGTTGCGGCACGCACGAGGGCGCCGCGCTCATAAATGAGGCTGATCGCAAGTCCATCGATCTTTAGTTCAGCGACGAGCTCGGGCTCACGTCCGCCGAGTCCCTTCGCCGCGCTGGCAGCGAAGTCGGCGACCCCTTCGGGCGAGAAGGCGTTCGAGAGGCTCAGCATCGGGCGCTCGTGACGTACCTCGGTCAGCTTCACGGCCAACTCCACCCGATCATCCGCACTCGCCCCAACACGCTGCGATGGCGAGTCTGGCGTAACGAGCTCGGGATGTGCCATCTCGAGGGCGTTGAGCTCAACGCGCAGCGCGTCGTATTCTGCGTCTGCGATCGTTGGCGCATCCTCAACGTAGTAGCGACGATCCGCCTCATCAATGGCCGCAACGAGTTCGCAGTAGCGTGCTGCTGGCGCGGGTACCTTGCCGCTCATCCCTGCACCTCCAGGTTCGCAATGCTTGCCGCAAGCGTCTTCACTCCGGACCCGGCGAAGGCGATCGTGACCTCCTCATCGTGACGGGTCAACTTCGACGTGACGACGATCCCCTCGCCGAACGTCCCGTGCAGCACGCGGTCACCATCACGGAAGTAGCGCTCACCCGGGATCCGCACGCGAACTGGCGCAGCGACGCGTGGCCGCAGTGGCGGGAGCACCGGCATGCCAGCCGCCTGCGGTGGAGCACTTGCTGCGCCACGACCCGTTGCCGCCCACGGGGGAATCCGACCGACCGGCTGAAGCAGCTCAGGCGCCTCGCCAATGAATTCGTCGTCATCCGGCGCATCGTCAATCCCATCGGTATCGGGCACGCGAAGCGAGCCGGAGCGCGCACCAGCGCTGTAGGCACGCCGCCGCGCCTCTAGGTCGCGCCCAGGGCGGAATGCGCCGCTCGGCGCACCCGGTGTGCCGCTCCCCTCGCGCCACGCCTCGCCGCCAGCGAATCCTGCACGCGCCGAGCGGAAGCCACGGCCGAACCGCGTCTCGCCGTCGGCACGTGGGTCGTCGTCGTTTGCCACATCGAGCAGCTCCTCCGGGATCTCCGCGAGAAAGCGCGACGGCGCACCGTCGCCATCACCCCATCCGCGACGGAGGGCGTACGAGAGATTGAGGCGACGCTTTGCGCGGGTGATGCCGACGTAGCAGAGGCGCCGCTCCTCCTCCATCTGCTCCTGGTCCATAAGAGAACGACTGTGCGGGAAGAGCCCTTCGGTCAACCCAGAGATAAAGACGGTTGGCCACTCGAGGCCCTTCGCCGCGTGCAGGGTGATCAGCGTCACGCGTTCCGCATCGCCATCAAAGGCATCCTGATCGGCGACCAGCGCCGTGTCCTCCACGAAACGGTCGAGTGCGTCGAGTGGGGCGAGCTCCATGAATCGCCCCGAGATGCCGCGGAGCTCAAGAAGGTTCGCCCAACGCTCCTCCCCCTCTACACCCTCCGAGGCGAGATGCGCACGCAGGCCGGACTCCGAATAAACCCCATCCAGCAGTTCCGGCAGCGTTACGGCGGCAATGCGATCGCGTAGTCGGCTGATCACATCGGCGATGCCCGCAAGGGAGTTCCGTGCGCGTGTGTTCACACCAGCCACTTCGCCTCGCCCAGCGGCAGCGATGACGTGTCCGTAGGGGGTTCCGTCGGGCGCACTGATGCTCGGCGCCGCAGCGGCGCGCAGCAGTTCTATCGTCCTATCACCGATTCCCCGTGGTGGCACATTGAGAATGCGCTCATACGAGATTCGGTCAGTGTCGCTGCGCAGCACGCGGAGCCAGGCGAGTGCATCCTTCACCTCGCGGCGCTGGTAGAAGCGTGTGCCGCCGATCAGCTGATACGGAATGCTCGAGCGCAGGAGTGCCTCTTCAATTGCGCGCGACTGTGCATTGGTGCGATACAGGATGGCGATGCCGTTCAGGCTGTCGGGCTCTGGTGCATCCGCGCGACGACCGGTCACCACGGCGGAAGCCTCTTCAATGCGCCGAACGATCCAGGCCGCCTCATCTTCGGGATCAAACGCGCCATAGACGGTGATCTGATCACCACCCTCAAGATCGGTCCAGAGTTTCTTCTTCTTGCGACCCTCGTTGTTCGAGACGACGCCGTGTGCTGCATCGAGGATTGTTTGCGTTGAGCGATAGTTCTGCTCAAGTGGAACAACTTCAGCCGTTGGCCAGTCACGTTCAAAGTCGAGAATGTTGCGAATGTCAGCCCCGCGCCAGCTGTAGATGGATTGATCGTCGTCTCCCACCACACAGAGGTTCCCGTGTTTAGCCGCAAGCTCGCGAACCCAGGTGTATTGGATGCGGTTGGTGTCCTGGTACTCATCAACGTGCAGGTACTCCCACTTCGCTCGATAGCGATCGGCCACGGCGGGTGCCTCCTGCAGCAGGCGCAGCCCTTCGAGGAGCAGGTCATCAAAGTCGACAGCGTCGAGGCGCTTCAGCTCGGCGGCATAGCGACGCGCAAATCGGGCGACGAGGCGCTCGTGATGGGTGATCGCACGATCCTCCATCTGGTCAGCGTTGAGGCCGTCATTCTTGGCGCGGCTGATTGCGCCAAGGATCAGGCTCGGCTTCGTCTCGCCGGTTGCGGGGAGGTCATCCTCTTTGAGGAACCCCTTGATCACCCGCGCCTGATCGTCGGCGTCGTAGATCGTGAAGCCCTTCGGCAGCCCGATCGCCTCGCCGTCGCGACGCAACATGCGGGCGCAGAGGCTGTGGAAGGTGCCCATCGCCACATCGCGCGCCGCCTCACCTATCATCTCGTGGAGGCGATCGCGCATCTCGGCGGCGGCCTTATTCGTAAAGGTCACCGCAAGGATCTTCCACGGGGCGACGCCCTCGTGCTGGATCAGCCAGGCGATGCGGTGCGTGATCACCCGCGTCTTCCCTGAGCCGGCGCCTGCGAGCACCAGCAGTGGGCCCGCAGTTGTCGTTACCGCGCGTCGCTGCGCCTCGTTCAGCGGGGCAAGGATCCGCTCCTGAACGGCGCTGAGGGCGGCCCCCGTCAGCTGGGCGCGACGCGGGAGGGAACGCTCCGCCGGCGATGGTTCACCCGTGGGATCAAGGGGGAGGTTCACCCGAGTATTCTACCGCCCGCCACCCTCCGCCCACGAAAAACGAAGAGGACCCTCGGCCCCGCCGAGAGTCCTCTTCACTAGGTGCGAGGTAGGTGCTAGAAGTCCATCTCGCCGCCGTGGGCGTGGCCACCTGGCGCGCCAGACTCCTTCTTCTCTGGGATGTCGCTGACGACCGCCTCGGTCGTGAGCACCATCGCGGCAACCGACGCGGCGTTCTGCAGGGCAGATCGTGTCACCTTCGCGGCGTCAACGATCCCCTTCTCGAACATGTCGACCATCGTGTCGGTCGACGCGTCGTAGCCGGTCCCCTTCTTCGCCTTCAGGATTGCCTCGATCACGACGTCGCCACGGGCGCCGGCGTTCTCTGCGATCTGACGGGCTGGAGCTTCAAGGGCGCGGCGGACGATGTCCACCCCGACCTGCTCGTCACCCTCGAGCTTGATCTTGTCGAGCGCACCGCGCGCCTGCAGGAGCGTGGTGCCACCACCGGCGACGATTCCCTCTTCAACGGCCGCGCGGGTCGTTGAGAGAGCATCCTCGATGCGGTGCTTCTTCTCCTTGAGCTCGACCTCGGTGGCGGCGCCAACCTTGATCACTGCGACGCCGCCCGAAAGCTTGGCGAGGCGCTCCTGGAGCTTCTCCTTGTCGTAGTCCGACGTGGTCTCCTCAACCTGCGCCTTGATCTGCGCCATGCGCGCCTTGATCTCGGCAGGCTTCCCCGCACCATCGACGATGGTCGAGTTGTCCTTTGTTGCGACGACGCGTCGTGCGGTGCCGAGGTCCTCGGCCGTCACGCTGTCGAGCTTGCGGCCAACCTCTTCCGAGATCACCGTTCCGCCGGTCAGCACCGCGATGTCGCGGAGCATCTCCTTGCGTCGGTCGCCGAAGCCTGGCGCCTTCACTGCAAGCACCTGTACGGTGCCGCGAATCTTGTTCACCACGAGCGTGGCGAGTGCCTCACCGTCAACATCCTCAGCGATGATCAGGAGTGGTCGACCGGTGCCGACCGCCTTCTCAAGGGCTGGGAGTGCATCGGCAACGGCCGAAATCTTCTTGTCGGTAATGAGGATCGCTGGATTGTCGAGCTGTGCCTCCATGCGATCCGAGTTCGTCACGAAGTAGGCAGAGATGTACCCGCGGTCGAACTGCATCCCCTCGGTGTACTCCTTGTCGAGTCCGAGTGACTGCCCCTCTTCCACGGTGATCACGCCGTCCTTGCCGACCTTCTCCATCACTTCGGCGATCAGCTCGCCGACGCTTGGATCAGCGGCAGAGATCGAGGCGACGGCAGCGATCTGCTCGCGCGTCTCGACCTTGCGTGATTGTGCCTTGATCTCGGCCACAACGGCGGCGACCGCCTTGTCGAGACCGCGCTTGATTACCATCGGGTTTGCACCGGCGGCAACGTTACGCAGGCCCTCAGTGACGAGCGCCTGTCCAAGCACGACGGCGGTGGTGGTGCCGTCACCAGCCACATCGTCTGTCTTCGTTGCGACTTCCTTTAGAAGCTGCGCGCCCATGTTCTCGAAGTGATCTTCCAACTCAATGTCACGTGCAATCGTGACGCCGTCGTTGGTGATGGTTGGTGCGCCAAACTTCTTGTCGAGCACCACGTTGCGACCCTTCGGGCCGATCGTGACCTTGACCGTGTCGGCGAGCTTGTCGATGCCGCGCTTGAGCGCTCGTCGTGCCGCCTCATCAAATACCACCTGCTTTGCCATTGGGTCTCTCCTTCTCTATCTACGTTGGGTTACTTGGGCCTTCGTGGAATTAGTCGATGACGGCCAAGATGTCCTTGGCGCCAACGATGAGGAACTCATCGCCATCGATCTTGAATTCGGTGCCGGCATACTTTGCGTGCAGGACGCGGTCGCCCACCATCACGTCAATCGGCTCGCGCTTCCCGTCATCAAGAATGCGGCCTGGTCCAACAGCGACGACTTCGCCCTCCTGTGGCTTCTCCTGCACCGTGTCGGGCAGGATGATGCCGCTGGCAGTCTTCTCATCGCGGGGGACTGGCTTCACGACGACGCGGTCGCCGAGGGGTCGGAGTGCTGCCTTCTTGGCCATCGGTAGAACCTCCTTGTGGGCGGGTGTGCCGCCCCTGAACACTTGTGCCTGCGCGCGAGGCACGTGCGGAGATGTTAGCACTCGAGGGCTTAGAGTGCCAACTCCAAGCGTGGAGGAGCGCCGCTCCCGCGTGGAAAAATGCGGTCGAAGTTCTCCGCAATGGCACGAGCGAGCGGCTCAATCGGCTCGCCGCGACGCTCCGCGATCCACGCCAACGTCAGGGCAACGTTCGCCGGCTCATTGCGGTGCGGATCTGGTGCCCCCGGCATGGTCAGCCACGGCGCGTCGGTTTCGGTCAGAAGTCGATCGCGTGGGATCAGCGTGACCCACTCCCCCGTCGCCGACTCCTCGGGGCGGAAGGCGAGCCCCGAGATGGAGATGGCCCCGCCAAGCGCGAGTGCCTCCTCTACATAGGCGGCGCTCCCTGAGGCGCTGTGCAAAACAAATGGAGCGCGACCACCGAACGCCGTCACGCCACCAGGCGCGCCGATCGCTGAGCGCTTGAGCGTTGCCAGGAGCTCGCGCTGTGCCTCGTCACCATCACCGAGCGATCGGCAGTGCAGGATCAGCGGCTTGCCCAGTGCCGCTGCAGCATCGATGTGCGCCTCGAGGTTTTCGATCTGATCCGCGAGCGGCGCGAAGTCACGCTTCGTGTCGAGACCAGTCTCGCCAATGGCCACCACGCGAGGGTCGGTCGCCCGCGCGAGCAGCGCTGCTCGCCCTGGAGCATCGGTAACGGCGGTGTACGGATGAATGCCAATCGCAAGATCTGCCCACGGCAGATCTGGAGCGATCCGAAAGGCACCCACAGAGCTCTCGATGCCGTACGACGGAATCAGGAGTCGGACCACTCCCGCATCGCGTGCGCGCTCAGATACCTGCTGGTAGTCATCGTTAAAGCGATCGGCCTGCAAGTGCCCGTGTGCGTCAGTCAGCAGCGGCATCGAGCGCATCAGCCTCTAGTCGTGGGAAGAGTGGCTCTGGTGCGCCGAGTGGTCCAGTCGCGCCTAGTGCCCCCCAGGCGCCGATCTCATCGAGCGACGGACCGTTGTGCCCGTTCGCGTCGTACGGCCAGCTGCGACCAAGCAGCGTCCAGATCTTTGCGGCGATAGAGGGCATCACCGGCCCTGCATAGAGGGAGATAAGGCGACACGACTCGAGTAGATCGCCAAGCACGCCGCGGAGTTTCTCCTCAGCGGCGGCGTCACCCAGCTTTGCTGCCTTCGCGAGCTCCCACGGCTTTTCGGTATCGACGAACTTGTTTGCCACGCCGACGAAGCCCCAGAGCGCACCGAGCCACTCATGCAGTGCATTGCGCTCGAGCGCCGCGATCGCCTCGCGTCGCGTCTCCTCCCAAGCAGCACCGAGGGTTGATGCGGCAGCCGGGCGCGGGAGCGGCGCATCGGTGAAGGCGCGGCTCGCCAGCGTCGTCGCGCGATTGACTAAGTTCCCAAAATCATTGGCGAGTTCGGAGTTGTAGCGACGAATGATGGAGTCCCAGCTCACGTCGCCGTCGCGATCAAAGGGCACCTCGCGCAGCGCAACGAAGCGTGCCCCGTCAGCGCCAAGTGCAGCGACCGCATCATCTGGATCGAGGAAGTTGCCGCGGCTCTTGCTCATGCGCTCGCCGCTGGAGAGGAGCCAACCGTGCACCCAGATCTTCTTCGGCGCCTCAAGCCCGGCGCTCCACAACATCGCCGGCCAGAACACGGAGTGGAATCGATTGATGTCCTTGCCGATAATGTGTAGATCGGCCGGCCACCATGGCGACCCAGCAGGCTCCGCCGGGAAGCCAGCACCAGTGAGGTAGTTGATCAGCGCGTCGTACCAGACGTAGATGGTCCCCGCCGTTGGATCGCCTTCGCCAGTCGCGCTCAGTGCGCTACTCCCATCTTCGTAGATTGGGAATGGGATCCCCCACGTTGCCCCTTCGCGGCTAATCGAGAAATCTTCCAGCCCCTGTCGCACGAAGCCGAGCATCTCGTTGCGACGATATTCGGGCTGAACTGGCGATGGATCCTGCGTCAACCAGGCCTCAAGACGCTCCTGGTAGGCGCTGAGTTTAAAGAACCAGTTGCGCTCGGTGAGCCACTGCAGCGGGATGCCTGGATGGTTGGGGCAGACGGTCTTGTCGCCCTCCTTCACCACGTCATCGGCGTTGCGGAACCCTTCGTTCGGGCAGTACCAGCCTTCATAGCTGCCGACGTAGATATCTCCTGCGGCAAACGAGCGTCGGACCATCTCCTGCGCGGCGAGGGTGTGGTCGGCGTCGGTGGTGCGAATGAATCGGTCGGGGCTAATCAGCAGCTGCGCCTCGCTCGCCTGGAAGAGGGCAACCTTGGCGTCAACGAAGGCCTTCGGTGTCACCCCCTCTTCTGCGGCGCGGGCGGCGATGTTGACCGAGTACTCGTCCGTGCCCGTCAGGAAGCGCACCTCGTCGCCGCGCATGCGGCGCCAACGGGCGATGGCATCGGCGCCGATCACCTCATAGAGCGTGTGCAGGCCAGGCTTGTTATTGGCATACGCGATGGCCGTTGTTAGGAAGTACCGCATCGTCGGCGATTGTCGCAGAAGAGCGCGACCCCAGCGCGATACGCCCGCAGTATCCGCACCGTGGGAGGGTGCCAGAGCAGGCGTACGGCTCCTGCGGGTCACGTGATCCGGGCCGCCGCCGCACAAGGAGGCGCAATGAACAAGGTCATGCTCGCTGGCAGGATCACCAAGCCCGTCGAATTGAAAACGCTCCCCTCAGGCTCCAAGGTCGCGGTGGGGAGCGTCGCAACCCATGACTTCCGCGGCGGCGAGGAGCGCACGGAGTTCCATCGCCTCGTCTTCTGGGAGAAGCTCGCTGAGATTGCCGCCGCCCATCTGCAGGCCGGCTCGCTGGTGAGCATCGACGGCCGCCTTAAGACCCACGAGTGGGAGAGCGAAGGGTCGCGCCGCTGGATGACCGAGGTGATCGTTAATCGCCTGGAATTCCTCGGTCCAAAGCCGCAGTCCGGTGACCCGGTGGCACAAGGGTCAGAGCCGACTGATCTCGGTGAGGCCGAGTACGGCGAGGAGATCGCGCCAGTTCGCGCCTAGCGCTCGTCGTCGACGCTCTCTGGCGCCGCGTCGTCATGGGCGAGGTTCCAGAGGCGTCGACGCTCAAGCCCCCACAGAGTGGCGATACGTCGGATCGCCGCGCTGCGCGACTCACCCGCCTTCACAGCGCGCCCCACAAGTTCGAGTGCTGCCGCATAAGGGCCCTCGGGATCATTGGTGCTAAGTAGATCCGCAGCCGCCTGCGCACCGACAACTATGACGAACTCACCGCGCGCATCAATCTCTCCAGCGCTCACCGCCGCTGCGAGCTCGCCGAGGGTGCCACGGCGAATCTCCTCATGCAACTTGGTGAGCTCTCGACAGATTGCTCCCACGCGGTCGTCGCCGCACACGCGCGCCAGATCGACCAGTGTCGCGGCCACACGCGGCCCCGCTTCATAGATCACGGTGCCGCGCTCATCAGCCGCAATCGCACCGAGTACCTTCGTGCGGTCAACGCCACTGCGCGGCAGGAAACCTTCAAATGACCAGCGTGGGGAGGTGACGCCCACTGCGACGACCGCCGCGAGTAGTGCGGATGCGCCGGGGATAGGGATCACGCGGATCCCTGCAGCGACGGCAGCGGCAACGAGCGTTCCCCCTGGGTCACTAATTAGTGGCGTGCCAGCGTCGCTGATGAGCGCGACAGCGGTGCCAGACTGCAGCCGGGCGATGATCGGCGCAACTCGGTCGGCCTCATCAAAACCTGGAAGGGCCGTCACCTCTGTCTGGACGCCAATGCTAGCGAGGAGCGGGCGAGAGACACGCGTGTCTTCGGCAACGATCAGTCCAACCTCGCGAAGCACTGCCGCTGCGCGCGGCGTGAGATCGGCGAGATTACCGATCGGGGTGGAGACGATATGCAACGCCCCAAGCGTTGCGCCGCCGCCGCGCAGGTCGTCAGTCAATCTTCGGGCGCCGCCGAGGGTAGAGATAGTCGCTCCCACTGCTCCGCCCCCCAACCTTTGCGATTGGCGGCATCTGGCGCTTGAACTCCGATTGACGAATCATCTCACTCACCCGTAAGACAAATTCGCGATCAAAGCCCTCCGCAATCACGTCCTCAAGCGGAAGGCGACGGTCAACGATGCGGTAGAGCACGCGATCAAGGGTTGGGTAATCAAATCCACCCTCACCCTCGTCGGTCTGACCCGGCCAAAGATCGGCGCTCGGTGCCTTCTCAATGATCTGCGTCGGTACGCCGAGGTGGCGTGATAGCTCGCGCACCTGCGCCTTGTACAGATCGCCGATTGGGTTGAATGCCGAGGCGGCATCGCCGAAGATCGTGGAGTAGCCGATCAGCATCTCGCTCTTGTTCCCCGTGCCGACCACTACCCCACGGTGCACGGCGGAGCGGTCATACAGCGTGATCATTCGCAATCGCGCCGCTATATTCCCCCGACGCACTGGGGTTACGCTCTCGCCCGCGGGCAGGTTCGCGATGAGTGCCGCCAACGGAGCCTCAATCGAGATCAGTTCGCTCTGGCAGCCGAGGTCGCTCACGATCGCCTCCGCATCAGCCCTCGAGTTGGGCGATGACGCCGCGGTTGGCATCAGCACAGCCACCAGACGATCTGCGCCGATGGCTGCGGCGGTCAGGTAGGCAACCAGCGCGGAATCAATGCCGCCGGAGAGGCCGAGGAGAACTCGCTCGGCGCCGGTGCTCGCCACGTGCGAGGTGATGAAGGAGCGGCACATGGCCGCGACCATTTCGGGGTCAATCGCGAGTTCGTCGTGAGGTGCACTACCGCTCTCGCCTCTCATTAGGTTGCCTATGCCTCCTCGAGGCCGGCGCGGGTGGCGATGATGCGGTCGTATTCGCGGCGCGTCAGCTCCAGACGCTCATCACGCAGGAGTGGGAGTGCGCTGCGGGCGCGTGCCACCTCGTCAAGATCGATCTCGGCCAAGAGGAGCGCCTCTTCGAAGAGCGGCGCCTCTGCGAGCACGACACCGTCGGGCCCGATCACGCGCGAGCCACCCCAGAAGATAAGTGACTCGTCGACGCCGACCCGGTTGGTGAAGGCAACATAGGAGGTCGTGAGCGCCGCGGTCGCACGAAGCAGGGTGCCCCAGGATGCTGCGGAGCCGAGCCCCTGATCGGCATCCACGCTCGCACCGCGCGCTGGCCCCGCCGCCACGTTGATGAGGAGCTCGGCTCCGTCCTGCGCAAGGATTGACGGCAGCGTTGGATGCCAGAAGTCCTCGCAGACGCCGATGCCGATTCCGACATCGCCCTGAACCGCTGATCCACCAAGGGTCACCCGGGTCGCGCGGATTGCGTCGCCCGCCGCGAGGAAACGCCGCTCATCAAAGAGTCCGTACGTTGGTAGATAGCACTTGCGCGCCACATGTCGCACCTCACCACCCTCTAGTAGGGCGGCGGCGGCGAAGAGTCGATGGTCATCGGTCGACTCAACAAATGAGACAACCGCAGAGGGGCCGCCGCTCGTCAGCGCCGCCAGCTCCTGCAGTCGCGGATCGCTGCGTCGCATCGCAACCTCAGGTGCGAGGTCTTGCAGTTGATACCCGGTAAGGCTGAGCTCAGGGAAGATCACAATGTCGGCGCCCTCCGCACGGCCCTCTGCGATTTTCGCTTGATGCACGGCGAAGTTGTGCACGAGGTCACCAAGCGCTGGGGCAATTTGCGCGAGGGCGAGCACTCTGCGTCTCATCGGCTGCTACTTTTGCAAGTCCCACGTCTGGATTGCCCACGCGTATAACGGGCTTTGCACATCTGCTGTTTTAGTCGCCCAGGTGAAGCGGTTCCGAAGCAGCGCATAAGAGGGATCCCCCCAGAGGAGGAGATACGGTCGCTCACTCCGTCGAAGCGCTTGAAGGGTGGCGTAGATACCAACGCGAGCGCTAACGCTCCCAGCTGATAATCCTTGGGCCAGGAGCTGATCGACGCCCGAGCTCGACCAGCACACGAAGTTCTTCCCAGCAGGTGCCCCTTCGGTTGGGCAGGCGCTGGAGGCGAAGATATCCGAGTCATCGGGATCAAGGCTCCACTGCCACGCGCCGAGATAAAGATCAAAGTCGTTTGGGTAGCGCAGCCTTGGCGCGATGTCCGTGGTGAACGGAAGTTCGGCGACGGTGAGTGCGATACCGCACTCAGCAACCTGGTCAACGATCAGTTGGGCCGCACGGGTTCGCATAACCTGACCCTCACGAACGATGATTTCCGCCTCAAGTCGCGTACCACCGCGAGCGAAGACTCCATCCTGACCTGCGACCCATCCATCGGCGATAAGTGCGGCGCGCGCACCAGGAACATCGCGCGTGGCCTCTGCTGCGGCAGGGTTCTCAGCCGCCCACGAGGTAGGCGCCACGGTGCTAGAGATCTTGATCCCTGTCTCATCTGTTGCGCCTGTGATGATTGCTGGCAGGTCGACGCACGAGGCGAGGGCTCGGCGGGTAACGCTGCTGGCGAAGAGGCGCCCTTCTCGTGTGTTGAACGCAAGGTAGTTGTAGCCGCGGAGCGACGCTGTATGGAGCAGCGTGGCATCGTCGCTGACGTTCAGGCCAGCTACATCTGCGGCTCGAAGGTCAGGGGCCCAATCAATCGAGCTCCCCTGAAAGGCCTTCACCACACCGGCGGGCGATGCGAAGACCGTCAGTGTCATGCCCGACATGGGCGGCGCGCCAAGGGCGAACCCCTTGAAAGCGGCGAGCTGCACGAAGGCACCGGGCACGCGCTCCACGAATTCGTACGGTCCCGCGCCGACAGGTGAGCTCTGTACGTCAAGAAGTGGGAACGCGGCGCCGAGTTGCCCCTCAGTTGGTGCGAGGAGGAGTCCCTCCAGCGCAGCCAGCCGCACGTAGAGCGCTCGTGCGTACTGTTCGTCGTCGCGGCTCCCCGTCGGCTCGCCAGCGCTGCTGAGTTGCGGATAGCCGCGTGGGTCTGGCAGATCGAGGCCAGCGTCGGCAAGGGTGCGCTCCAACTCGGTAACGCGCGATGCATAAGTGCAGTTTGCCCCCCCCGAGGCGGCGCATCCGCCGCCGTCAATATCGGCGGCAATGTTCTCGCGGGTCAGGGAGACCGCATTGCGATCTGCCGTTTGCACCTTGGCTTGGAGTCGTGCCAGTGATGCGGTGAGGGTGGCCTTGGGGAGGATGGGGATGGTGAGTCCGCGCGTCTGCCAGGGTGCCCAAGGCGACTTCAAGGTGAACGTGAGCGCACCATCGGCCCCCGCCTCCACTGAGGCCAGGTGATTCCCAACCACGGCGCAAATGTCGCTCACAAGCGGACAGCGCGTGGAGGCTGCAAGTTCATAGCTAAAGATCACATCATCGGTGGTAAGTGGCGATCCATCGTGAAAGGTGAGCCCTGAGCGCAGGGTGACGCGCCACTTCGTGCCGCCTGCCGCACTCGAAGCGTCGCCATCGGCGAGCACTGGGGTTGGCGCGAACGCAGCATCGGCGCGGTAAAGGCCAACGTGGACCATGGAGCCAACGAGGGCGGACGCATCGTCGGAATAGGCGAGCTCTAGGCCGGCGGGCTCACCGACGATTCCAACCTGCAGGGTGCGACCGGAGATGATCGCGCAGCCGGATAACAGGGTTGCCGCCAAGAGAGCTGCCGCAAGGATCTTCAGGCTTCGATGCATCGGCATCTCCCCTCTCACACTCTCGTGGATCGGCGGGTGCCGATCTCCCCACAGGATAAGGGTTTGCCGTGCACTTTTGTGGCGGAGCCACCCGCCCGCACGGATCGCCTATGCGGCGAGGGCCGCGTAGGCGCGCTCGACAAGGCCGCACTCTGTTTGAAAGTCCAGGAGGGCAATCGCCTCCTCCATCGGTACCCAGCGCACCTCATCGAACTCGTGATCCCACTGATCGAACGAACCGCCGATCGCTTCCATCAGGTAGTAGTGCACCGTTTTGTCGATGCGCTCCCCGCCGCGCGTGAACGAGTAGTGAATCGCATCAAAATACGAGAGAATCTGCACCTCAAGGCCCGTCTCTTCGCGCACCTCGCGAAGCGCCGTATCCTCCCGGGTCTCACCCTCTTCAGGGGTCCCCTTCGGGAGTGACCAGATGAAGCCGTCGCGCTCTCGACGACGGCGCCCAATCACGATCTCTGGTCTACCCCCCACACCCCTAATGACGAGGCCCCCAGCCGACATTGCGCTGCGGCGTGTCACTCCCATGCGCTGCTCCCTCACCTAACCGATGGGCGGGCGGCCGGGGCCGTACCCGCAGTGGAGCCGATGGTAGCCTCCGCAGCGGCGGCGCGCTGCCCAAGCGCGGGGGCGCTACCCTAATGCCACGTGTGGCGACGCAGCAGCGGCCGCGCGCAATAGAGGGGAGGGCCCGTGGCAGACCACTTTTCGGCACGACGCTCGCTCGGTGCAGGCCTCCCTGACCGCATCGCCCTTGAGCTCCTCCCGCAGCCTGCAACCCCATGGGGGCAACTCCCGCTGGTACTGAAGATCCTGATCGAAGGTGCCGCCCGGCGCACTGGCGACGGTTTTGTGCAACCAGAGGACCTACACGCCTACCTGGCATGGCGGCCAGGTGCCGCCGCATCGGCGACGGGCGATGAGCGAGAGGTTCCCTTCTCCCCCGCGCGCGTGGTGCTGCAGGACTTCACCGGTGTGCCCGCCGTCGTTGACCTTGCCGCTCTCCGCAACGCAGCGGCTGAGCTGGGCATTGATCCGCATCGCATCAATCCGCAGGTTCCCGCCGACCTGGTGATCGACCACTCGGTGCAGGTTGATCGCTGGGCAACGCGCGAGGCACTCGAGCAGAACGTTGCCAAGGAGTACGAGCGCAACACCGAGCGTTATCAACTCCTACGGTGGGCGCAGGGTGCCTTCGATAAGTTCCGCGTCGTTCCGCCCGGAGCGGGCATCGTGCACCAGGTCAACCTGGAGAACCTCGCCACCGTTGTTCGCGTTGAAGAGGTTGACGGTACGCCACTCGCCTTCCCTGACACCTGCGTCGGCACCGACTCGCACACCACCATGATCTCGGGCCTCGGCGTGCTCGGCTTCGGCGTCGGTGGCATCGAAGCCGAGGCAGTCCTGCTTGGCGAACCACTCTTCTCGCCCATCCCCACCATCGTGGGCCTACGACTCACTGGGCGGCTCCCAGCGGGAACCACGGCGACAGATCTCGTTCTTACCGTGACCGAGCGACTCCGCGGGCACGGCGTGGTTGGTGCCTACGTTGAAGCGTTCGGCGACGGCCTTGCAGCGATCTCCCTTGCTGATCGCGCAACGATCGCCAACATGTCGCCAGAGTTCGGCGCAACGACAACACTCTTTCCGATCGACGAGATCACCCTCGACTATCTAACAACAACTGGTCGCAGTAGCGAGAGCATCGCCCTTGTTGAAACGTACGCCAAGGCGCAGGGCTTGTGGCGCACCGCTGGCGCCGAGCCGCTCTACGACGCAATTGTTCATGTCGATCTTGGCGGGGTGGTTCCGTCGTTGGCTGGACCAAGACGTCCGCAAGATCGCGTAGATCTGCCGAATCTCGGGGCGAGCTTCGCCGCCGCCTACCCGGATCGTGCCGGCGCAGGTGCACATCACGCCACTGCAGCGGCCACAAGCGGCAACTACGAGCTGCATGATGGCGCGGTGGCCATTGCCGCGATCACCTCATGTACGAACACCTCAAACCCATCGGTGATGATCGCCGCCGGCCTCCTCGCCCAGCGTGCCGTTGCGCGCGGCATGCAGGTGCCAGCATGGGTGAAGACGAGCCTGGCGCCAGGCTCCAAGGTGGTGACCGCCTATCTCGAACGCGCGGGGCTCCTTGCACCACTAGAGACACTCGGCTTCAATGTCGCTGGCTACGGCTGCACCACCTGTATCGGTAACTCCGGCCCACTCGACACGGGGGTCTCTGCCGCCATTGAGTCAGGTGACCTCACCGTTGCCGCCGTCCTCTCAGGGAACCGCAACTTCGAAGGGCGCATTCACCCATCGGTACGCGCCGCCTACCTCGCCTCCCCGCCACTCGTGGTGGCACTCGCACTCGCCGGGCGCGTGACGCTTGACCTCACCCAAGAGCCGATCGGTAACAACAAGAGCGGCACCCCCGTCTTCCTGCGCGACCTCTGGCCAAGCGATGACGAGATCGGCACCGCTGTTGCAGCCGCGGCCGACGCTTCGCTCTACCGCAGCAGTTACAAGGATCTCTTCGCGGGCGACGATCGCTGGCGCAACCTTGCGAGCCCAACAGGCGAAACCTACGCATGGGATGCCAGCTCCACGTACGTCTCGCGACCAGCGTTCACAGAGGGGATCACCCCCGAGCCGCAGCCGATTGCCAACATCAGCGACGCACGCGCACTGCTGCTCTTGAGTGACTCCGTGACGACCGACCACATCTCCCCCGCTGGATCGATCCGCATCGACTCCCCCGCAGGCCGCTGGCTCATTGAGCACGGCGTCGCCGCTGGCGACTTCAACTCCTACGGCGCACGACGCGGCCACGACGAGGTGATGATGCGCGGCACCTTCGCCAACATTCGCCTCCGTAACGTACTCGCCGGCGGCAAGGAGGGCCCAATCACGCGCCATCACCCATCGGGCGAGATCCTCGCCGTCGCCGATGCTGCCGCGCGCTACCAGAGCGAAGGGTGCGACCTGATCATCCTCGCTGGGAAGGAGTACGGTTCAGGCTCGTCGCGTGACTGGGCCGCCAAGGGGACGCGCATGCTCGGCGTACGCGCCGTAATCGCACAGTCCTACGAGCGCATCCACCGCTCCAACCTCATCGGCATGGGCGTTCTGCCGATGCAGTTCTTGCCTGGCGAGAGCGCCGAGACACTGGGTCTCACCGGCACCGAGCGCTTCGATATCGCCCGTATTGGCAGCTGCACCGCACGCTCAGAGATTCGAATCACCGCACAGCCCGTCGACAGCACCGATGCACCAACCGGTTCTGCGAAGGAGTTCTCGGCGCTCGTGCGCCTCGACGGCCCCAACGAGGTGAACACCTACCGCAACGGAGGGATCCTGCCAGCGGTGCTGCGAAGGATGGCGAAGAGCAGCTAACTGCTACTCGAATTGTCCGATCACATCCACGAGCAGGTCCGCAAAACGAGCAGAGTCAACCCCTATGGCTACGTCGACTGAGGCGGCGCGTCCACGATCACGTAGCCGATCGGGGAACCAATCCACCACTGTCCTGCCGCGCTGAAGGTCAGCGAGTTCGATGTCAACGGCGGCGTGCACTACGGCAACGAGTTCAGGGTCTACCAGGTGCGCCACTGCAACCGCGTCGTGGATTGCGCAGTAATCCCATCCATAACGCTCTTGATAAAACACCTCAAAGAAGCCAAGCAGATCAGAGAAGACGCGCCCGGCCCGGTTTCCAGTCGCCTCAAGGCGCGCCCGCTCGGCGGCCCCCATCTTGGCAAGATGGGTGGCATCAAGACCGACCATGGTGATCGGGATCCCGCTTGCGAATACGACAGCGGCAGCATCTGGATCGACGTAGACGTTGAACTCTGCCGCGCTCGTAACGTTCCCTTCGCCGATCGCCCCACCCATCCACGAGATATGCGCAATCTTTGATACCAGCTCATGGTGCGCCTGGATGAACAGGGCAACATTCGTAAGCGGCCCGAGCGGCGCTAAGACAACTGGATCTGGTGCAGCAGCAAGGAGCGTTGCAATCAGATCGACTGCGCCAGCCTCGTGCAAGCGGCCTGCGGGTTCTGGAAGGTCTGCCCCCTCAAGGCCCGACTCCCCGTGAACATATGCCGCGGTGAAGAGCGGTCGCACAAGCGGCACGGCAGCACCGGCCGCAACAGGCATATCGTGGGCGCCCAACAACGCGAGTACCCGCCGGGTATTCAGGAAGGTGTTCGGCAGGGTTGAGTTCCCCGCAACTACCGTGACGCCAAGCAGATTCAGTTCAGGTCGAGCAATGGCGATCGCGATGGCCATGGCATCATCGTGCCCGGGGTCGCAATCAATGATGAGAGGAAGCGGCTTTGCACGAGTACCGAGTGGCGCGCGACGTGGCGAGTCGGGATACGGCGTGGAGAGTGGCATCGGATTCGGCGTTAGTGGGCTCACGCTCGGACTATACAACTTGGGTGGTGGGCGATACTGGACTCGAACCAGTGACCTCACGGATGTGAACCGTGCGCTCTAACCAACTGAGCTAATCGCCCTCGGGCGCAGATTCTACTAGGTTCGCTCCTACAGGTTCGAGACGATCACGTCGCGGAGTAGGTTCAGCACGATCATGGTGGCGAGTGGCGACCAGTCCACGCCACCGAATGTCGGCAGGATGCGTCGGGCTGGGGCGAGAATTGGCTCACTCATGTCATAGAGGATGCGCGAGAGTCGACCGTTGGCTGCCGGGTCAAACCACGAGATCAGCACGCGTCCTAAGATCACCCACCAAAGGGTCTGGAAGACCAGGTCAACGGCGGTGATCAACGAAAACGGCATGCTTATAGCCTACCCGCGCGGGCCAAAGAGCGCGCTCCCCACCCGCACCTCGGTAGAACCCTCACTGATCGCCACCTCGAAATCGCCGCTCATCCCAGCGGAACGCAGCGGCCCAAGGGCAAGGCCGAGGGCCTGCGCGTTGGCGTCGACTTCTGCTGCGAGTGTTCGGAATTGGGCGAAGGTTGGGCGAGCCGCCTCCCCGCCCGCAGTGAACCTCCCCACCGTGAAGAGCCCGGCCAAGCGGATCGGGGCGCCTTTGACGGTTGCGGCGATGGCGGGAAGTGCCGCTCGCAGGCCCTCGGGGGTGAAACCAGATTTGGCCGGATCCTCGTCCACATTCACTTGGAGCGCGATCTCGATCGTCTTGGCTCGCTCGGTGGCGAGTGCGGCGATGCGCTCCAAAAGGTCAACGCTCCCCACGGTGGCGATGCGGTCCGCAGCCTCCATCGCGCGTCGTGCCTTGTTTGACTGCAGCGGGCCGATCAGCACCCAAATGAGATTCGCAGTGGGTCGCAGAGCCGCAACGGCGGCGCGCTTCGCTTCAAGCTCTTGCACGCGATTCTCACCGAAGAGGGTGCATCCAGCGTCTACGACAACCGCGATCTGCTCAGCGGCAACACCCTTCGTGACCACCATGAGTTCGGCAGGACCGGCGACGAGCACGCGCGCCAATAGCTCGCGATAGCGGGTGGTGAGGTCGGCGCCGCTCAGCATCGCCTGGGGTTACCCCCAGCAACTAGGAGTTGCGGTTGCGCGAACGCAGGAAGGCCGGGATTTCAAGATCGCTTAAGTCGACCTCTTCTGGCTGCGGAGCGACTGGCAGAGGTGCCTGGTCGGCCTCGTCACGGCCAACTGGGGTCGCCTCAGGTGTGGGGGTGTACGTGAGGCTCCCTGTCGGAGCCTCCTGCACGGCGACGCCGTCGTCACGCAGGCTCCAGGCGCCACTATCGGTCGCTCGGTATGGGGCGCGCGGGCTGGAGGTCGAACTCTGTCGATCCGCTGAGAATCCTGTTGCGATCACGGTGATCTGAATCTCATCGCCGAGCGACTCGTCGAGCGAAGTACCGAAGATGATGTTCGCCTCGTCGTCTGCGCGCGCGGTGATGTGGTTGATCGCCTCGTTGACTTCGTGGAGTGTGACGGTGGCCGAAGCGGCAACGTTGATCAGCACGCCCGTAGCGCCCTGAATGTCGACCTCGAGGAGTGGTGATGCAATGGCGATCTCGGCTGCAGAGGTGGCTCGGTTCTCGCCGCTGGCACGACCGATACCCATGAGTGCGGATCCAGCGTCGCGCATGATCGAGCGCACATCGGCGAAGTCGAGGTTGATGATTCCGGGCACCGTGATGACATCGCTGACGCCCTTGACCGCCTGGCGAAGCACATCGTCGGCAATGCGGAATGAATCTTCCATCGAGGTCTGGCGGCTCACGACACTCAGGAGTCGCTCGTTTGGAATGACGATGAGCGTGTCGACATGCTTGCGCAGCTCGTTGGCGGCCGCCTCAGCAACTGCGGCACGTCGCTTCCCCTCAAAGACGAACGGCTTGGTGACGATGCCGATCGTGAGGGCCCCCATCTCCTTGGCGATCTTCGCAACAACAGGGGCTGCACCCGAGCCGGTGCCACCGCCCATTCCGGCGGTCACAAAGACGAGATCAGAGCCCTCAAGGGCGGCGCGCAGGTTTTCAATGTCTTCTTGGGCGGCACGCTCGCCTACAGCAGAGTCGCCGCCGGCGCCGAGGCCACGAGAGATCCCATCACCAATACGGATGCGGGTTGGGGCGTGAGACTTCACCAACGCCTGGGCATCGGTGTTCACGGCGATGAATTCCACGCCAAGGAGCTCGGCGCGAATCATGCGGTTGACGGCGTTGGACCCTGCGCCGCCGACACCGACGACACGAATGAGCGCGAAATTCTCAGTTTGCGCTGCCATCGACTCCATGCCCTCCGGACCTGTTGCCTCGACTCTGCGCCGCCCGGGGCAAGCCCCGTTCAGACGACGCCCTCCCGCCGAACCCGCGAAGTGTAGCAGCGCCCCGCCCGCAATTCACGGCGGGTTGGGTTACCCCCGAATGCGACCAACTAGGTTGCGCGCCCCACCGAACAGGCGCCCTACGAATCCTGCTTCTGGCTCCTCGGCAATCCCCGCCTCATCCAGGCCGCGAGCGACCCACGAGAAGAGGCCGAGCACGGCTGCCTGGCCAGGCCCGCGAAACTCGTCGAGGATCCCCAGAATTGGACCAGTTGGCGATGCAACGCGAACGGGCGCGTTCAGGATCTCACGCCCAAGAGCCTCGACGCCTTGAAGCAGCGCCCCGCCGCCGGTCAAGACAACGCCTGCGCTGGTCACCTCTTGACCCGCCTTGGCGATCACGCCAGCGACCAGACCAAAGATCTCGCTCATGCGTGGCTCGATGATGTAGGCGAGCTCGAGTCGGCCAATGCGCCGACCGGCTGGCTCGTCGGGAACGTTGTATTGCTCCGCGTCACTGGCGGTGCGCGGGTCGCAGGTGCCATAGGTCATCTTCAGCTCTTCGGCGGCAAGGAGGCTCGTCTTGAGCCCAATCGCCACGTCACGAGTAATGAATGCGCCGCCGATTGGCAGGACCGCCGTATAGACCACAGCGTTCTGGTGGAAGATCGCGATATCGCAGGTCTCTGCGCCGATATCAACGAGGACTGTCCCCAGCTCGCGCTCCGTTTCGGTCAACGTCAGTTCGGCGGCTGCGAGTGAGGCGGGGACGTAGTCGTCAACGGCGATGCCGGCAGCCTGCACGCACTTCTCAAGATTCTGCACTGCGGTGCTGCCCGCGGTGATGAGGTGGGCACGTGCCTCAAGTCGGTAGGCGATCATGCCACGAGGCTGCTGGATCCCCTCTTGGCCATCCACGATGTACGACGAGGGAAGCACGTTGAGCAGCATGCGGGAGTTTGGCACCTCGATCGCACGGCAGACTTCAAGGACACGGTCGACATCGTCATCGCGAATCTCACGATCGGGGTTGGCGACAGCAACCTGGCCGCTCGTGTTCTGGCCGAGCACATGGGCACCAGAGATCGTAATGGTGGCGTGTTCAATGTGATATCCGGAGAGGCGCTCGGCGGCGTCAACAGCGGCGCGGATTGCGGCGCCCGTCTTTTCGATGTCGGTGACAACTCCCTTGCGCATCCCTTGGTTCGCGTAGGTCCCTTTACCAATGACGCTGATGGAGCCATTCTCGCCACCAATGTGCGCAATTGCGCACGAAACCTTCGAAGTGCCGATATCAATCGCGGCGATCGTTGTGTAGCGCTCTTCTGCCATTTAGTTGCCCCCTCCACACTGTGCGCTCATCTTGCTCATCATACCCCTGCTCACCCGAACGCCACGCCATATCTGCACCATCACGGGCTCACCGTGGGGGCTGCGGGGCTTGGCGATGGATCAGGGGGGGTCGAGCTGGGGCTAGTGCTAGGGCTGGGACTTGGACCCACGGATGGTGGCGGCGGTCGCACACCCTTCGCTGTGTAGGTACCAGCCTGGTCGTCGGCGAGGATCACCCAACCGATCCGCGTCTCCCGTCCGGCGAGCAGGCTGCGCAACAGTCGAACCTGGCCCGGGATCATGCTGGTTGGGCGAATGGTGGCGGAGTAGATGCCGAAGACTGCATGCCACTCAATTGATGGCCCGACGGCCTCCACCACGAAGCCGAAATCGCTGATGAGGCGGAGGGTCAGGGTGGTGGCACCAGTGCCAAGGTCCGCCGGCGTCAGGGAGGCGAGGCGCGTGGCCACATCGAGCTCAGTTGCCGTGAGTTGCCGAACCGTAAGGAGTGAGCTTTGCACGCGATCGTCGTAGAGAAGAGGGGCCGCCGCAAGTTCGGCTGCCGCCGTCGGCGCCAGATCGAGCGTGTCAATGCTCCCAAGGAGTTCGCCGCTATCGGTGACGGCGTAGGCCAGTTCGCCAATCTGCCAGCGCAGCAGGAGCGACTTCTCGCGCACTCGAATCTGAATCCCATCAGGAAGCCCAGCGCTGACCCGCACAGCAGCGACGAGCGGCAGCGCCGCCACCGCCTCCTCTGCGGCGCGGAGGTTCACGCCAAGGAGGCTGCTGCCGATCGGGATGTTTGCAGCCGCGATCACCGCCTCGGGATCAAGGAGCAGGGCGCCGACGACTGAGATGTGACCGACCGTCGTGAGGCTGGCGCGCGCAACCACCGGAGGTAGGAGGAACGCCGCCACCAAGAGTGCGCCGAGGGCAATCGGGCGCAGCCGAGCCGCTGCCCCTGGGGTGAGAATTGGACCTCGCCCCGACGTCGCGCCAGGCTCTTCGTTCGGGTGCCGATTCGCGGAGCCTCTGACTGGCGTCACGCCAGCGCGCCGACGGCTTCCGCCAAGCCCAGGGCGTAGGCCGGGCGGCGCCTCACCGGGAGCGAATGGTCGTGCGCCTGCACCGCGATGCTGCCCGCGATCCCCTGTCGATGATCTGCGATCGCTCATTGCGCGCTACGCGAGGCAGGACGCGCCGCCGCCGCAGCGACAAGCTCAACGCACAACTCCGTAAAGCTCGAGCCACCCGCCATTACTAGTGCGGGGAAGAGCGAGATCGGCGTGAAGCCAGGGAAGGTATTCACCTCTGAGAGGTACCAGTGGCCGGCGCGTTCGCCGCTCCGCGCCATCAAGAAGTCCATGCGTGCGAGGCCACGACTATGGGCGGCGGTGAAGAGCGCAACGGCGGCGGCGCGCATCTCATCTGCCAGAGCCGGTGGCAGGTCGCTTGACGTCGTGGTGCGCGAGACACCTGGCGCATACTTGGCGTCGTAATCGTAAAACTCACGGCCGGGGAACACCTCGCCAGGGCCGAATGCCTGCACCGATCCGTTCGTGCGCTCGAGAATAGCAATCTCTAGCTCGCGGGCACGCTCAAGGTACGGCTCGAGCATCGCGCGATCGCCAAAGCACAACGCCTCGTCAATCGCATCTGCCCAATCGGCTGACGTGGGCGCGATCTTCATGCCGATGGATGACCCGTGTGCGACAGGCTTACCGATCAGTGCCCCCGACGATGTGTGCTCTTCTGCAAATGCAGCGACGGTGCGGAGTACGCGCTCCCGTTCTGATGACCATTCGCGTTGGGCGATGACGAGCTCAGGGAGCGTCGCTACTCCGCCTTCGCGCGCGAGCGCCTTGAAGCGCGGCTTGTCCATGCCGAGGGCGGCGACTGCGGGGGTGTCACCGACATAGTTCAGCCCCGCCGCCGCAGCCGCTGCGGCGATCGTGCCATCTTCATCGCCCGGTCCATGCAGCGCAGGGACAACGATCGTTGATGGTGCCGATGCGGTAACGCTCTCAAGATACGTAGCGAGCGCCATTGGCTGTGTGCCACGGAGTGCTGGCGCGGTGAGATCCGTATATGCGCCACCAGAGAGTTCGCCGCGACGATGTCCCGCCGGGAGCGGGCGGAGCGAACCATCTTGTGCGATATGTGCCTGGGTGACTGTTAGGCCGGCATCGAGCAGCGCGGCGGCGATCGCGGTTCCAGAGATCGTGGAGATATCTGACTCCGCACTCCTCCCGCCGAAGAGCACAAGGACTGGTGGGAGCTCACTGTGGCTACTCATGCGGCGGATTCCCCGATGAAGGCGATCTCGGTGGCGAGGGTGATCCCGCACTGTGCATGAACCGTATCGCGGCAGGTGTCGTGCAGCGCGCGGATCTCGGCTGCGGTTGCTCCCCCGCGGTTGAGGATCCAGTTGGCGTGCATCTCGGAGATCTCTGCACCGCCAACTCGCACCCCCTTCATCCCCGCAGCCTCAATGAGTGCGCCTGCGCTCAGCTCGCCTGGGGGATTGCGGAAGACGCTGCCAGCGCTCGGGATGCCGAGCGGCTGATGCTCACGACGCCAGCGGCGGATCTCCTCGAGGTGCGACTTGATCAGCTCTGGCTCGCCTGGTGTCAGGGCGACCCTCGCCCCCAGGATCACTTCGCCGCTCCCCTCTGGACGCTTGAATCTCGACTCGCGGTAGCTGAACGCGGCGTCAGCGATAGAGATCTCCGCTTCAGAACCATCTGCGCGAAGGAGCGTGATGGAGGAGGTGATCGCGGCCATCTCGCCGCCGTGCGCACCTGCATTGGCCCAGATTGCACCGCCGATGTTCCCAGGGATGGCGAGGGCGAACTCAAGCCCGGTGAGCCCCGCCTCGGCGGCAATCGTCGACGCCTTCGCCATGGGGACCCCTGAATCGAAGGAGATCGTCCCCGCAGCCTGATCGACGTCGTACCCCGCGCTGCGATTGAGGGCAACGATGCCACGCATGCCAGCGTCCCCCACCACCACATTGCTCCCGCGCCCAAGGATGCGCAGTGGCCAGCCGCGTGACGCAGCGAGGCGAACCAGCCCGCGCAGGGCGAAGCGATCGCGAATGGTGACCATGAGGTCGGCGGGGCCACCGACACGCATCGTGGTGTGTTCGGCGAGTGGCTCGTTGCGCAGCACCTTCAAGCTGAGTCGACGCTCCAGCTCTCGGGCGGCAACCTCGGCATCGGCCCACGTCTGATGCGTGTGCACCTCGCTCATCCCCGACCGCCCAGCTGCAACAGTTTGTGTGCAATCACCGCTGCGGCGTCAGGGTGCGCCAGTGTTGTAGCGGCACGCGCCGCTGCAGCGCGCTGTGCTGGAGTCGCATAGTCGGCAACCGCCGCGAGGAGGCGTTCGGAGGTCAAATCCTCATCGTTGATGAGGGTTACAGCACCAGCCGCTGCGGCGGCCTCTGCATTCGCGCGTTGATGGCCGCCGGCAAATGGGTACGGAACGATGATGGCAGGGAGCCCAGTGGCGGCAGCCTCAGCAATGCTCGATGCACCGGCGCGTCCGAGCATCAAATCTGCGGAGACGAGTGCCGCCTCCATTTCTCCCCCGCCCAGGAATTCGACGGGCAGGTAGCGGCCACGAAGCTCCGCAGGGAGGCTCGCTCGCCGGCGCTCCGCATCGGGGAGGCCATCCATAACCACATGTAGGACGCTCCAGCCGGTGAGCAGCGTTGATAGCGCACCGTCGAGGGCCGTCTCAAAGCGACGAACGCGCTGCGAGCCGCCAAACACCAAGAGGAGTTGACCGCTCTCGGTAAGCCCGCGTGCGGTTCGGGCTATCGTGCGATCAATGGTTAATTCGCGCGTCGGCGTGCCGGTCACCGTTGTCTCACTGCCGTTCCATGGTGCGCGCTCCGCAGTTTTTCTCCAGGCAACGGCACGATGCGTGGCAAGCGGCGCTACGAGAGTGTTCGATCGGCCTGCCTGCACGTTCCCCTCCCAGAGGAGGCTCGGCGTGCGCGTGAGCCACGCGGCGATCAACGTAGGAATGGCGATGTAGCCGCCAGTCGAGAAGATCACGTCGGGTCGCACGCGACGGATCAGGCGAATCGCTTGTGGGATCGACCAGAGCAGCTTGGCGGCATCACGCGCGGTCGCAACCAGACCGGCGCCGCTTGGTCGCAGACTTGGGGCGGCCAAGAGCGTCAACGGGTATCCCGCCTCTGGAACAAGGCGCGACTCGACGCCACGTGCGCCGCCGAGCCAGCTGATCTCAGCGTCGGAGTGGAGCTGGCGAACCGTACGAGCTACGGCGAACGCGGGGAAGAGATGCCCCCCCGTTCCGCCACCCGCGATTAGCACGCGCATCACTACCTCCTGCTTGGCTTGGATCCATCGTCTCACGCGACACCGAGAGGAGCAGCCCAATTGCTGCCATCAGCACTATGAGTGAAGAGCCACCCTGGGAGACCAGCGGGAGCGGCACGCCGGTCACTGGGAGCAGGGCAAGCACTACCGCGATATTCACGAACGCCTGCCCAGAGATCCAGACCACGATGCCCGTTGCCAGCAGTGCGCCGTAGGTGTCGGGGGCGCGACGTGCCGTGCGCAGGCCGCGGAGGGCGATCGCCAAGAAGGCCGCGATCACTATGAGCATGCCGAGCAGGCCAGCCTCCTCGCCAATCACCGCAAAGATGTAGTCGTTCCAGGCATACGGAATATTGATCCCACCCAGCTGCTGAGAAGAGCCGAGCCCCGAGCCGAGTGGCCCGCCGACTGCCATCGCGATCAAGCCTTGCAGCGTCTGATAGGTGGTGCCGGTTGGATCAGAGAACGGGTCGCTGAACCCGCCGAGGCGGGCGGCCTGATATCCATTAGCGAACATCAGGGCGATGGCGAACGCTGCCGCCCCAACCCCCGGCACCAGCACCCAGCGCAGTGGGACGCCCCCGACAAAGAGCAGCGAGAACCCGACCAGGCCGAGAATCGACGCGGTGCCGAGATCTGGCTCGACAAGTACCAAGCCGACAGAGAGCGCGATCGCCAAGAGTGGCGAGAGCATCATCTCGAACTTCTTTCCGACCTCGTGACCTCGCCGAGCGAGAAAATCAGCCAGGAAGATGATCAGGGAGAACTTCGCCGCCTCAGCGACGTGGATGCTGATCGGTCCGACTGAAAGCGAGCGTCGAAGGCCAGCCTCGGTGGGAACTCCAGGGATCATCACAGCGATCAGGAGGACAATCGAGATGATCATGGCGAGTGGCGCGAATGAGCGCCAGCGACGGTAATCGGCAGCAGAGAAGAAATACATAAAGCAAAAGCCGATGATTGCGTAGACGAACTGCTTGCCACCCGCACCGTACGCATCGTCATTGGTGATCAGGCTATTCATCGCCGAGGCGGAGAAGACCATCAACACCCCAATCCCCACGAGGACCACTGCGGGGAAGAGGATCGCCATATCTTCGCCCGGACGTTCAATCCGTAGCGCGCTCGCGATGCGTTGGCGCGCAGAGCCGATTCGCTGTGGTGCCCCGCCGTTAGCCGGGCGAGCTCCAGGGGTGCACATTACGCCCGGCTGTCGCACGAGTCGGCTCATGGTGCGACCTCAACCTGCGCAAGGACCGCGGAGCGGAACGCCTCTCCACGTGCGCCGAAGGGGTTGTTATACATATCAAAGCTTGAACCGATCGGGCTCAGCAGCAGCGTTGCGCAAATCCCATCTGTGCTCGGGGTGCCGATCTCGTGCGCCAGGCCGGTTCCCACCTCTACCGCGCTCTCCACACTCGTCGCGCGCTCAATGCGCTGGAGGCCTGCACTGCGGAAGAGGGCCTCGAGCTCATCGGCAAGTTCACCCATCACCACGACGGCGGAGCAGCGTTCGGCAACAATCGGCGCCAGGTCAGTCAGGTCGAGCCCCTTGCTTCGCCCGCCAGCAATGAGGACCAGGGGCTTTGGGAACGATCGAACTGCAGCGGCAACCGCGTCTGGCTGCGTCGCCTGTGAATCGTTCACGTAGCGAATGCCGTTGACCACGGCAACCGTCTCGAGTCGGTGCGGAATGCCGGTAAACGATCCTACTGCGCTCCGGATTGCGTCTGGTGCCACCCCCGCAATGAGTGCCACGCTGACGGCGGCGAGCACATTGCTCACGCTATGTTCGCCGGGGAGTGCAATCTCGCCGACCGGCATGATGCGCCCACCAGGACCGGTCGCAGCAACGCCGCCACCAAATTGCGGGGCGCGCAGAACCCCAGCGGCAACGATCCAGCCACCAACAATCCCGACCCCGCCTGGGATTGGGCTGCTGAGGCGATACCCGACCATCTCAACGCGTCCGATTCCTCCATACGCGGCGACCACTGGGTCATCAAGGTTAACGACCATGACGCCGTCATCAGCGATGCGATCTGCGAGGAGTCGCTTGACACTGCGGTACGCACCAACGCTGCCATGCCGATCGAGGTGATCAACGGTCACGTTCGTGAACACACCAACATCAACAGCCGAGTGGAGCGATGGGAGCTGCAGCTCTGACAGCTCGATCACGACACGTGTATCCGCTGGGAGTGTTGCCGCGCGTCCGATCAGTGGCTTCCCGTTGTTTCCGCCGAGTTCTACCGGGTGTGAAGGGTCTCGCGCCAGAATCGTCGCGATCAGGTTGCTGGTGGTGCTCTTCCCCTTCGTCCCCGTCACGCCAACACGCCAACGGTTGCCCAAGAGGCGAAGTGCCCACTCCGGCTCACTGATCAGCACTGGACCACGAATGCCACTCTCTCCGACGAGCGGGATCGACCCAGCTGCAAAGGCGCGAAGGTCGCGCTCAATGGCGGGGTGCACCGTAGGGAATCCGAGCGTTACCGCGGGGCTATGCACAACGAGATCCGCCTCGGCGAGCAGCGGCGCCAGGTTCTCGGCATCGCCGAACGAGGTACGAATTGCGCTGCCAGCGAAAGCCTCGGCAGCGCCGACCACTCGTTCCATGGTGTCTGTGTCGTGGACCGTCACACTCGCACCCGCTCCAGCGGCAAATGCGGCAGCTGCTTGGCCAGTGCGCCCGCCGCCAAGGATCAGCACGTTTCGCTCGCGCAGGCTCCCCGCCGCAATGGCTGGCGCCTCAAGATCGTTCAGGGTGAGGCCGTCGCCACTCATCCTTGCGCTCGTGTAGCAAGGAAGGTGACAATGCCGAGGATGCCACCAATCGCACCGATGATCCAGAAGCGGAAGGTGATCTGCGTCTCCGCCCAGCCGAGCCGCTCGAAGTGGTGGTGGATCGGCGTGAACAAGAAGATGCGCTTGCCGGTGAGCTTGACGCTCGCCACCTGCAGGATGACTGAGCCGGTCTCAACCACAAAGATGATGCCGATGAGCGGCAGGAGCAGCACGTGGCCGGTCACCAGCCCTGTGACTGCGAGTGCGGCGCCGAATCCGAGTGCGCCAGCATCACCAATGATCACGCTCGCTGGATGCACATTGAACCAGAGGAAGCCAACCAGCGCGCCCGCGATCAGTGCGCAGACGATCGCAAGATTAACCTGTCCTGGAGCGTTGAGGAGCGCGATCACCATATAGCTGATCCATGCGAAGGTCATGGTTCCACCAGAAAGCCCGTCGAGGCCGTCGGTGAGGTTCACGCCGTTGCTTGTCGCGACGATGGCAACCACGGCGACGGCGATCCACAGGATTGGTGCGATCGGTACCTCGCCAACAAAGGGCACGACGAGTGACGAGAAGGCGAAGTGCTGCTGAAGATAGATGGCCGAGATGATTGCCACCCCAGTCTGCCAGAGTACCTTCTGTCGCGCTGAGATGCCATCGCCGGTGCGCGCATTCAGCCAATCATCAAACGCGCCCAGAAGGGTGACTCCAAGCAGTGCAAGAAGGACGGCGTAGGTAGAGGCGTCAACTACATCGAGGAGGAGCGCGAGCACGATTACAATTCCAGTGAGCAGGAGCCCACCCATCGTCGGTGTCCCCTCTTTGACGATGTGCCACTCAGGGCCAAACTCTCGTCGAACGCGTTTGCCAAACCCTGCGTACTTCAAGATGCGAAGGTAAGCCGGCATCAGCACGAAGACACAGGCGAATGCGAGCACGAGCGCCTGAACAATGGCAATCACTTCGCCTCCTCAATCCAGCGGGTGGCGAGCCCACCGATTAATCGCTCCAGCTCTACCGAGCGCGATGCCTTTACCAAGATAGTGTCGCCCGACGCCGCCATGTCGCCCAAGAGTCCAACGGCGGCGGTAATGCCAGCTTCGTCACTACTCAGGCGCATGATCTTCTCGATCGGCATACCGCCCGCCCGCGCCCCTTCGGCAATGCCATCAGCCTCGGCTCCAAACACGATCAACAGTTCAAGCCCGCTCGTTGCAGCGGCGTGTCCAACGGCGTTATGGGCGTCGCCAGAATATGCCCCGAGCTCCCCCATGGCACCCAGCGCCGCAAAGCGGTGTGGGCGGCAGGCTGCAAGCGTTGTCAGCGCCGCTGCCATGCTGGTGGGTGCAGCGTTGTACGCATCATCAATCACTCGAATGCCCGACATCATCCGTACCGTGGCGCGCCCAGATGGAAGCTGCACGGTGGCGAGACGGGCCGCAGCCTCACCTGGGGCGATCCCGCAGAGATCTGCAACGGCGATAGCGAGCGCCGCCGCTTTGGCGAAGTGAAGCCCAAAGAGCGGCAGATCAACGCGTACCGATTCAGTGCGGATCTGCAACGTGACAGCGGTGTGGCCCGACGCTTCATCGAGTACCGCATCAACGATACGAACATCGGCGGTCGCAGCGTGGCCGGCCGTAACGCTACGCGCCGATGTTCGCGTGGCGAGACGAGCGACACGGAGGTCGTCGGCGGCGAGTACAGCCCAGCCCTCAGGGGGGAGTGCCTCAACGAGCTCACCCTTGCCGCGCTCGATGGCATCAAGGTCCCCTGCCCGTTCGGCGTGCACGGCATCAATGGCGGTCACCACACCGATGCGGGGGCGCGCCAGGGTGCAGAGCGCCCGGATATCACCCTCGACGTACATCCCCATCTCGGCGACGTAACGCACAGTTCCGTCGGGGAGATTGAGCAGCGACATGGGCAGCCCGATCTCGTTGTTGGCGTTCCCTGGGGTGGCGGCGCAGCCGGCCGACTCACCCCCAAGGGCGGCGGCGATAAGCTGCTTTGTCGTGGTCTTCCCCACAGAGCCAGTCACTCCGATCACCTCGAGCGTGAAGCGGTTGCGCCACTCCGTTGCCGCACGGCTGAGGGCAACACGCCCCTCCTCGACACTGATCAGCGAAGCACCCGTCGCTCGTACCGCCAGCTCAACCTCGGCCAAAATCTGTCGACTTTCTGAAGTTGCCTCTCCCCCCTCAAGGACAATGGCTGTCGCGCCCGCGCGCAGCGCCTCACTTGCATGGTGGAGACCGTGCGTTCGTTCACCCGGGAGGGCGAGGAACAGTTGACCTGCAGTGGCAAGGCGCGAATCGACCGCGCAGCCGCGGATCGCCTGCGTGCCATCAGCGATCAGCGTGCCGCCCAGGATGCTGGCAAGTTCGTGGCCCGATGTGGCGAGGGGCCCGCTAACCGTTCGTGCTGCTGCTGAAAGACCCATCAGCCACGCCTCACGCTGCGGAAGGTTGGTAGATCCCCACCCACCGCCGGCATAACCGGAGCGGAGGGTTCCGGCGCGCCGGGGTGGGTGGGGGGAGTCAAGCCGCCAGCTGCAGCCGCAACGGCGGGGGGAATGTTGTACACGGAGATGAGGTCTTGCGCTACTCGGCGAAAGAGCTCAAAGGACTCGATGCGATTCACGATCGCACCTTGTCGCTGTGTGACCGGAGTTCCTCGGCGAATGGAGATTGCGATGACGTACTCCGGCGCAGTCTTGCCGACCCAACCAACGAAGGTGAAGTTGTAATGCTCAAAGTCCCACGCACCCTTACCACCGTCGGCGTCCTTCAGCCAGATCTGCGCGGTTCCAGTTTTCCCGCCGTGGGCGTACCCATCCATGCGGGTCAACTTGGCGTAGAAGGGCACGCTCTTCGTAACTTGGCTCGTCATGCGCACCATCTGCGCCGAAACATCAGGGGTGGTCGCCGTTCCGCGAACGGTGATTGGGATGGTGACACCGTCTACAGATTCCACGAGACGTGGGCGCACCAGCACACCGCCGTTCACGAGCGCCGAATAGGCAACAGCAAGCTGCATGAGCGTCGTTCCAACACCCTGTCCGAACGAGGCATTTGCGACATCAATCTCGCGCCATCGACGATCGGCTGGATCGTTCACCAAGCCCTGGCTCTCTCCCACAACGTCAATCCCGGTCTTGCCACCGAATCCAAACCGCAGCCACGTGCCGTAGAGACGCGCAGCAGCCTCACGTGCGTTGCTGCCGAGTGAGAGGCCAACCTTGCTAAAGATGATGTTGCGGCTCCAAGCGAGCGCCGCGGTGAGCGTCATGGAGCCTTTTGACTTGTGGTCAGAGTTACGCACCTTGGTCGCACCATTGTCGAGCGTGAGTAGCGCATCGTCTTGAATGGTGGTCGTCGGCGTATAAAGGCCTGACTCCAATGCAGCGACAGAGGTGATCGCCTTCATCACCGATCCAGGCTCATAGACACTAGTCGTTGCTGGATTAAGGAAGCGGCTTGGGTCGCGCGCGGCGGTCACGCCGAAGCTGTTGGCATCGTAGGAGGGCCATGAGGCTGAGGAGATGATCGCGCCTGTATACGGATTCATCACGATCGCGCTTACTGATTCGGCATCATCGGCGATCCCAGCCGTCGCAACCTCCTGCTCAACCAGGGTTTGCAACGTGGCGTCAATGCAGAGCTGCAGGTTTGATGGGGTTCGACCTGTGGTTACCTGCGTCGTTACTAGCTGACCATCGGTGCCGCGTACCGTTGTGCTGACGCTCGCTGCACCGGCGAGCTGCTCGTTGTAATACTCCTCAAGGCCGTACTGACCACTCCCATCTGAATTGACGAATCCGAGGATGTGGCTCGCAAGCGTCGTACCCACACCGCCGCCTGGCTGAGGATAGAGGCGAACCCGAACCTCTTCGAGGGTTACCCCGCGCACGCGATCCGCTGCGATCTCCCCTCGCACGATGTCCGTCTGAGCATCATCGAGCGCTGGGAGGAGCACGGCCCACTTACGACCAGACTCAAGCACGGCGCGCACCTTTGTGGCGTTCGACGGGCTCAAGGCGAGTGCCGTAGCCAGCGCGTCAGCGGTCGATGCCCGATCTGCCGCTGAGCGAGCCGCCCCTTGGGAGAGGATGCGGTGGCGCAGCACCGTTGTGGCCAGCACGACGGCACCGGTGCGGTCCGTGATGGTGCCCCGAATGGGCTCGTTTGTGACGGTGGTCCGCAACTGGGCGGCACCCGCATCAAGCAGTCGATCGCGAGCAACAACCTGCCAATAGCCGAGTCGTGCGACACAGACGGTAGCAATCAGAATAAGTACGAGCGTGACGAAATTGGCACGGAGGCGCGAGTCGGTTCGCACGGTCCGCGGATCGGGCGCCATCTAGCGGACCTCCACAACAAGTGGGTCCGCTAGTTGCACAACGCCGAGGCTGGTCACGCGTCGGCGTACCGCTGGCTCACGACCGAGTCGGCTCATATCTGTCTCGCCGACGCGAATCTCCTCCATGAGCCGCGTCTGCTCATCGATCAGGGTGGTCACCTTGGCGCTCGACGTCGCGATCTCGATTGATAGGATGGTCAAAAAAAAGAAGGCGCCAAAGAGGACGGCGGTCGGCATGAGCCACGAGCCGAGCTTGGCGCTGAGGCCACCGTGGCGTTCCACCGCGTTCCATGAAGAGACGCCGATGCGCCCACGCGGAGCGGCACCCGGGATCACCGCCGTACGCGCTACGGGCGTTCCTGGGGCGGGCCGCGTGCCGACGCGAATTGAGCCAGTTCCTACGGCGGCGCTCATCGGTCGGAAGGCGTTTTGAATTGCGATACGCTGTCGCACCGCAGCGGCGGCTCGGCTGTCGGAGATTCGTGGCTGATACGGTGGTGTCACTAACTGTGCGCCCCGGATTGAGCGGCCGATCGTGGTCATGCTGCACGCTCTAGTCGCTCTGCCGCTCGAAGCTTAGCGCTGCGACTTCGTGGGTTTGCAGCAATCTCCTCTTCACTTGCGGTGATGGGGTGCTTGTTAATGAGGCGCAGCGTTGCCTGGCTTGCGCAAGTGCAGACGGGAACACGCGGCGGGCAGATGCAGACGCGCGCCGCGGCAGCAAACGCCTGCTTCACAATGCGATCTTCAAGGGAGTGATACGTAAGGACAACAATACGCCCACCGACGCAAAGTGCGGCGATCGCTGCGGCAAGCGCCGTGCTGAGGGCGGTGAGTTCGTCGTTGACCGCAATGCGCAGCGCCTGAAAGACGCGCGTCGCTGGATGAATCCGTGATGGTGGGCCGTAGCGCTTTGGCACACTCTGCTCCACGAGTGCGGCGAGTCCCTCTGCGGTGGTGATCGGCGCACTCACACGCGTTGCAACGATGGCCCGCGAAATCTTCGCCGCGTGAGGCTCTTCACCATAGTCGCGGAAGATTTGCTCAAGCTCGGCCGCGCTCGCCTGTGCAACCAGCTCAGCCGCCGATTCACCGGTGCGTGTGTCGAAGCGCAGGTCAAGGAGGCCACCCGCGCGAATGCCGAATCCGCGTTCGCGGTCAACGAGCTGATCGGAGGAGAGCCCGAGATCGAAGTAGACGCCGTCAACCTCGCTGAAGCCGGCATCGGTAACGGCACGCGCGAGGTGTGTGCTGCTCCCGTGGAATGTGGAGAGGCGGTCGCCGAAGCGAGCGAGTCGCACCCGACTCATCGCGATCGCGCCACCATCCGCATCAATACCGAGAAGGAGTCCGCGTGGCCCGGAGGCTTCAAGCACCGCTTCGGCGTGTCCGCCACCACCGAGGTTGGCGTCGACATAGGTGCCGTTTGGGCGCACCGCCAGCGCGCCGCGCAGTTCAGTCAGTAAGACGGGGCGATGGAGGGTCGCACCCGTTGCCATTAGAAGCCGAGCTCCTCGAGTTGCGCGGCGAGAGCGTCAGAAGACTCCATGCCGCCGCGATACGAATCCCAGCGCTTCGGTGTCCAGATTTCGGCGTGATCGCGTGCGCCAACGACCATCGCTTCAGCGTCGAGCTGCCCCCAGGTTCGCAACGTTGCAGGCAGGAGGAGGCGGCCCTGCGCGTCGAGCTCTACTTCAAAGGCGCTGCCGAAGAGGAAGCGGGCGAATTCACGGGCGGTGGCGTTGCCGGTTGGCAGGGCGGCGACGCGAGCGGCGAGGTCATCCCACGCGGCGCGCGGGAAGATCGCGAGGCAGTTGTCGAGCCAACGGGAGACGAAGGCCCCCTCATCGAGCTGCGCTCGGAAGCGCGCGGGGACGGCAACGCGTCCCTTCCCATCGATGGCATGACGATATTCGCCGGTAAACACCAGTACACCCTCCGCCGCGGCCCAATGGGAGGTGTTACCCCACCTTCCCCCACTTAGAACCACTTGAGTACATCTTGCCCCCACCATTCGCCCCTGTCAAGGGGGCCCATGGGCAGGTCTGACGTGAGAGGGTTTGAGGGCGGCCAAGCACGAATCGAGCACGGGTAGGAGTCCGGCGAGATGGCCTGTAAGCCGGGTTCTGTCCCCCTTGCGGGGGGACGGCCATCCATCTCGACCCCCGATTGCTCGGGGGCTCTAGCGGTCAACCCGGAGGTCCCGGCGGTGCGCCGGTCCAGCCGCAAGCGACTGGAATGCCTCCCTATTCGACCTTGCTCCAGGCAGAGTTTGCCGCGTTTCACCCCACCGCTGAGCCGAAGCTCTGCGGTGGACTCGTCTCTGTGGCACTAGTCCGCGCCTTACGGCGGACGGGCGTTACCCGCTGCCTTTACACCTCGGAGCCCGGACTTTCCTCGACGCCCCCGAAGGGGCGACGCGGCCGTCCGGCCATCTCGCCGGATCGGCAGTCTAGCGCGCCGGAACCTCTACGACGAGCCCGTCAAAGGCGGGGGCAACCCCAGCAGGGAGGCGGGCCGCCAGATCCTCAAAGTCGAGGTCGTGATCAAGGTGGGTGAGGAGCGCCCGACGTGGGGCAACCGCTCGAATCAGCTCCAACGCCTCGTCCACGGTCTGGTGCGTTGGGTGCGGCAGATCGCGCAGCGCCGAAACGATCAGTAGGTCAAGGTCGCCCAGAAGGTCGCGCGATGCCGCCGGAACCGAGCTAACGTCGGTCAGATAGGCGAATCCCCCACTCCGCCAACCGTGAGCCGGGCGCTTCCCGTGAACGATGTGGATCGCCTGAAATGAGCGGCCCGCGATCGTTACCTCGCGATCCGACGCAACGAGTTGCAGCGCAGGGATTCCCGAGCCAGGTGCCGTTCGTCCATCAACCGCGTACTCCCAGCGCTTTCGCAGCTCATCCGCGGTCGCTTCGCCTGCGCCGATCGGCAGTACAACATCTTGCGCATCGGTATAGGCGCGCAACTCGTCAATCCCACCGCTGTGGTCAACATGAATGTGGGTGACCAGCGCACCATCAAGTCGAGTGACACCATGGCGCAGCGCCTGCAGGCGCAGGTCCATCCCGGGATCAATGATGACGCCGCGCTCAGTGACACCGTCGAGCCACTCCACGAGTACCGAGCTGCGCAGACGGCGGTTGCGCTGATCGCGTGAAAGACAGACCCCGCAGCGACAACCGACACGCGGCACGCCACGGCTCGCCCCTGAACCGAGCACGGTGATACGCGTCGCCGCAGTAGCAGAAGAATCGGAGCCAGGGATAGCAGTCGCCGTGGCGGGGACTAAGTCTTGCGGACGGCGAGCGACCCAGGCTGGCCCGCCGCGCAGCGCGCGATCAAGCGCCTCATTAGCGAGTGAATCGGCACGACCGTTCAGTGCGCGCGGCACATGGCGTGCACTCCAATGCGCAAAGCGCGTCAGCCCCCTTAGGGCCTCATCGCAGAGCGGGGCGAGCTTGGCGTCTCGCACACGCCAGCGACCCTGGAGCTGCTCAACCACGAGCTTGCTATCCAGGAGTAGATCAATTTCACGCGCGCCGAGCTCGGCAGCGAAGTCAATCGCAGCCACCACGGCACGCCACTCTGCGACGTTATTCGTAGTTGTGCCGATCGCTGCAGAGATCGAGGCGATGGGCATTGCGTCAGGATCATCGGACCCCGGTAGCGAAGCGTCATAGAGAGCCACACCGATAGATGCTGGCCCAGGGTTCCCCCGACACGCTCCATCGGTACGAATGATGTACGACCGAATCGACAACGTTACCGCCGTGCGCTAATTGCGGAGGAAACCTCAAGAATCGCCTTCGTGATATTGATGCCGCGTGGGCAAGCTTCCACGCAATTGAAGGTGGTGCGGCAACGCCACACGCCATTTTCGTCAGACAAGATGTCCAAGCGTGTATCGGCGTTCTCATCACGCGAGTCAAAGATAAAACGGTGCGCGTTCACGATCGCCGCGGGGCCAACGTACTCTGGTTGCGCCCAGAAACTTGGGCACGAAGTTGTACATGCCGCACAGAGGATGCACTTGGTCGTATCGTCATAGCGATCGCGCTGCTCTTCACTCTGAATCCGCTCACCGTCACCCTCAACTGGTGCTGCCACAAGATACGGCTGTACGGAGCGGAATTTTTCAAAGAACTCCTCCATATCAACGACTAGGTCCTTGACGATCGGCAGGCCTGGGAGTGGGGCCACCGTGATCGTTCGCCCCAACGCTTCTACTCGCAACTTACAGGCGAGCCGATTACGACCATTAATCAGCAGAGCGTCAGAGCCGCAGACACCGTGCGCGCAAGAGCGACGGAAGGTGATTGAGCCATCGAAGAGCTCTTTTGCCCGCGTGAGCAGATCAAGCACGCGATCCATAGGCTCCACCGGAACCGTCAGCGTTTGCCAGTGCGGCTCACTGTCGCGCTCCGGATCATATCGCTGGATCTTGAGCTCAACCTGTGTAGCAGAAGCCATTTAGTAAACCCTCGCCTTCGGCTCAAACTTGGTAATCGTGACGGGTTTGTAGTCTAGCTTCGTGGCTGGTGCACCATTGCTCCCCTGCCAGACCAGAGTGTGCGCTAGGAACTTAGCGTCGTTTCGCTCTGGAAAGTCTTCACGGCTGTGCGCACCACGTGACTCTGTTCGTGCGTAGGCGGAGACGGCTGTCGCCTCCGCGGTGTCTAGCAGGTAGCCGAGCTCGCGCGCCTCAAGGAGGTCGGTATTAAAGACGCTCCCGGTGTCCTCCACGCGCACGTTGGCGTACTCCCCCTTCAACTTGGCGATCCCCATTACCGCGGCGCCAAGGAGGGCCTCGTCGCGATAGACGCCGACGTTGTCCATCATCAGGGCGGCGAGTTCACGGCGAATCTCCGCCGGGCGCACCCCAGATGGGCGCGTGCTCAGGGCGAGGAGCTCTTCGCGGACGGCTCGCTCGGCCCCGCTTGTTGAGCCGGGCATCGGGGTGCTCTTGCAAACTTGGGCCATACGGATCCCGGCACGTTTGCCGAACACCAACAGGTCGACGAGGGAGTTGGTCCCCAGGCGATTCGCCCCGTGCACGCTTACGCAGGCGACTTCGCCGGCGGCAAAGAGCCCAGGCACAACGTTGCCACGAGCATCGGCGAGCACCTCAGTCTCAAGATTTGTCGGAACGCCTCCCATGGCGTAATGCGCGGTTGGCTGAACCGGGACTGGCTCGCTGATCGGTTCTACGCCCTGATAGATGCGAGCAAGTTCGGTGATGTCGGGGAGCTTCTCTTCAATCACCTTTCGACCGAGGTGTCTCACGTCAAGATGGATGTAGTCTTTTCCCCCGATCCCTCGACCCTCACGGATCTCCTGATAGATCGCACGTGAGATCATGTCGCGCGGCGCAAGCTCCATCAACTTCGGAGCGTAAGACTCCATAAATCGCTGCCCTGCATCATTGATGAGGTAGCCTCCCTCACCTCGCGCCGCCTCGCTCAAGAGAATTCCCGTACCGACAATGCCGGTCGGATGAAACTGGTAGAACTCCATATCCTGGAGTGGCACGCCATGCCGCCAAGCGAGTGCCATCCCATCACCGGTCAATGAGTGTGCGTTTGACGTTACGCGCCACGCGCGACCGTACCCACCTGTGGCGAGCAGCACCGCCTTCGCACGAAACACATGGAGCGAACCGTCGGCGATCTTGTACCCAACAACCCCAGAGCAGCGCCCTCCCTTGTCCGCCTCGCCCCCTTCGAAGACCAGATCGACAACGTGATACTCGTCATAAAACTTGACCCCCGCCTTGATGCACTGCTGGTAGAGCGTTTGCAGGATCATGTGCCCAGTGCGGTCTGCGGCGTAGCAGCTACGACGCACCGGTCCCTCGCCGTAATTGCGTGTATGTCCTCCAAATCGACGCTGATCAATCTTGCCGTCAGGAGTGCGATTAAACGGAAGGCCCATGCGCTCCAGTTCAATCACCGCGGGGATCGCCTCACGCGCGAGCACTTCGGCCGCATCCTGATCGGCGAGGTAGTCGCCACCCTTGATCGTGTCAAACATGTGCCACTCCCAGTGGTCCTCTTCAACGTTGCCGAGTGCCGCGCAGACCCCACCTTGCGCAGCACCGGTATGCGAGCGGGTCGGATAGAGCTTGGTCAGTACGGCGGTTGGAATTCCTTCGCGTGCAAGCTCAAGCGCGGCCCAAAGGCCAGCGCCACCCGCGCCGACCACGATCGCGTCAACGTCAATCTGCCCAACCTCTGCTCGTAGCGCACTAGCCATATGTCCCCCTAACGCATCGGTAGGGTCGCAATGACCTGGGTGCCAAGTACGAATAGCAGAAGCGCAATGACGTAAAGGCCGATGAGCGACCCCCGCCTAATGCGCGAGGGGACGTAGTCCTGCATGACCGTTCGCATGCCAAGGAACCCATGCACCAACACAGTCATCAACATGCCCCAGTCCAGCACACGGAGGGGGATCGAGTTCCAACGAGTCTGGCGGACCCACTCTGCACTCTGGTCACCAACCTCGTAGACGAAGTGCGTGATCGAGAAGTGCGCAAGCGCCAATACAAAGAGCGCAATTGAAGTGATTCGCACCGCCCGCCAGACGTAGAGATCAGCGCGCGACCCTGTCGGGCGCGGACGGCCGGAGAGTGAATACTTTTGAGCGCTCATGATGCCATCTCCCAGATAGGCTTCAGGATGATGTACGCGCCAGGTAGGCCAAAGATAAAGAAGGTGACCCAAACAGCTCGCCACAGTCCACGGTGAAAGATCGTCAGCGCAGGCCAGAAGTCCATGACGACGATGCGCATGCCGTTGAGGGCGTGATAAAACAACGCCGCTCCTAGGAGGGTCTCCATCACACGGCCAGGCGCGCTTGAATAAATTTTGCCCAGTTGGTCATAGAGCGCGGGATTAGCCCCAATCAACCAAATGTCAAATACGTGCAAGACGATGAAGGCCCATACGCCAATGCCTGAGATTCGATGGAAGGCCCAGGCGACCATCCCCTCCCCGCCGCGATATGCTGGGTAGTTTCGAAGCTTCTGCGGAGAGGCGAGTGGGCTAGATCCTTGGGTCATGTGTAAACCCCTCCTTACTCCCAATCAGGGCGTTGAAATCCTGACGATTGTGCCCCCCAAATCCTAGCCGCAACGCTTGAAGTCTGCCCGCGTACACTACCCCCTGTTACAGCGGGGAGGAACCCACCACGGACCATGCGGAGGCGAAGTGAAGCTACACGAGGCTGAAGCCCGAGAACTCTTATTTCGAGCCGGCCTCCCCGTCCCCGATGCCGACGTGGCCACTACCGCCGCGGGCGCCCGCGCCATCGCTGAGCGCCTCATCGCCTCTGGGGTCGCACAGGTCGTGGTTAAGGCCCAGGTCCTCGTCGGCGGACGAGGGAAGGCGGGCGGGGTCAAGCTCGCCGCGAGCGCGGCAGAGGCCGAGGCCACCGCCGCAGCAATTCTCGCCCTCACGATCAAGGACCTTCCCGTGCGACGCGTGCTCGTTGCGCCAGCCTCCACGATCATCCGCGAGATCTATCTCGCCGCACTGATCGATCGCACTACGCGCGGCGTTCTCGTCATGGCATCCGCCGCTGGTGGCATGGAGATCGAAGAGGTCGCCGCAAAGGATCCGGCCGCGATCGTTCGAGAAGTTGCGCACCCACACGGTGGCCTGCTCCCGTTCCAAGCGCGCCGCCTCGGATTCGGCATTGGTCTGCGCGGTGAACTGCTGAAGCAGTTCTGCGTGATCGCCGCCGGGCTCGTAAAGATTGCACGTGAGAGCGACGCCGATCTCGTCGAGGTGAATCCGCTCGCCGTGGTACCAGCGCCCGAGCTTCCAGGCGGTGAGCAACTTGTCTGCCTCGACGCCAAGATGACGTTGGATGATTCCGCACTCGATCGTCACCCTGACCTTGCCGCATGGCGCGATGCCGACAGCGAGGATCCGATCGACCGCGAGGCGCGCGAGCAGGGGATCTCCTACATCCGACTTGATGGCAGCATCGGCTGCATGGTGAACGGCGCCGGACTCGCCATGACGACGCTCGACCTCGTGACCCGTGCTGGAGGCACGCCAGCAAACTTCCTCGACATTGGTGGCGGTGCTCGCGCCGATAAGGTTGCGGCCGCAATGCGCATCATCCTTGCCGATGCGGGAGTGAAAGCAATCCTTGTGAACATCTTTGGCGGCATCACGCGCGGCGACGAGGTCGCGAAGGGACTCATCGAGGCGCGCGCGCAACAGGAGCGCATCGTGCCGATGGTCGTGCGCATCGTTGGCACGAATGCGGCAGAGGCCGCCGTACTGCTACGTGAAGGCGGATTTGAAACTGCAGCAAGCCTCGACGAGGCGGCCGAGAAGGCTGTGGCCCTTGCCACAGCAGGAGGCGGCAAGTGAGCATTCTCGTTGATCAGCACACCCGACTCGTAGTGCAAGGCCTCACCGGACGTGAGGGCGGCTTCCACGCCGGTCAGATGGCCGCTTATGGCACCAAGATCGTTGCGGGCGTCACGCCAGGTCGCGGCGGCGAGCTCGGCCTCGACGGCACCGTTCCCGTCTTTGACACCGTTCGCGAAGCGGTCGAGAAGACCGGCGCAAACACCAGCTGCATCTTCGTTCCTGCGGCGGGCGCTGCAGATGCCATCGCCGAAGCAGCCGCTTCTGGCATCAAGACGATCTTCTGCATTACCGAGGGGATCCCGGTGCACGACATGGTCGGCGCCCTCGCTGTGGTGCAGCAGCATGGCGCGCGACTGATCGGACCGAACTGCCCAGGCGCAACAACGCCAGGCGTGAACGGGCTTGGCGCAAAGATCGGCATCATCCCCGCCTCCATTCACTTACCTGGTGACGTTGGCGTGGTGAGCCGCTCCGGAACGCTGACCTACGAGGCGGTGCAGTCGATGACCGATGCTGGCATCGGTCAGTCCACCTGCCTCGGCATCGGTGGCGATCCGATCATCGGCACCACCTTCCGTGACGCACTTGAGCTCTTCGCTGCGGATCCTGCGACGCGCGCACTCGTACTAATCGGCGAGATCGGCGGATCCGCGGAGGAGGAGGCCGCCGCATGGGCGGGCGAACACCTGAAGCACCTGCCACGTGTCGCCTTCATCGCCGGACGCGCCGCACCTGAGGGTCGCCGCATGGGGCACGCCGGGGCGATCGTCTCTGGCGCATCGGGCCGAGCGATCGACAAGATCGCTGCACTGGAGGCCGCCGGGTTCAAGGTGGCCGCCTCGCCGACCGAACTGCCACGACTCTTGATTGAGGCCGGGTACACGAAGCGCTAAGCGCTAGCGAATCCGCAGCTCCCCTGGAGCGCCGAATCCGAGCCTCGTCCACGCAGGGCCGCCAGGCGCTTCGATCAACTCAATCAGCACACCGTTGCAGCTCTTCGGATGCAAGAAGGCGACTGGTCCCTCAACGCCAGCGACCGCCTCTGCGTTGATCATTTGAACCCCCGCAGCGGCAAGTGTGGTGAGCTCCGCAGCGATGTCAGAAACTTCTAAACAGAGATGATGGAACCCCTCCCCCTTCGACTCGAGGAAGCGCGCGACGCCGCTCGTCTCATTCGTTGGCGAGACGAGTTCAATCTTGGAGTCACCTGCGGTGAGGAAGGCGATGCGCACCTCTTGCGATGGCACCTCGGCAACCTGCTCGAGCCCCAGCCCGAGCACGCGCGTATGGAAGTCAATCGCTGCGTCAATGTCGCGAACTACCGAGGCGACGTGGTGAATGCGACCGCGCACGGGGAGACTCATAGGACCATCGCCTCGCGGTGCTCGCCCCACACGCTGCGTAGGGCGGCGCTGATCTCACCAACGGTGCAGCCGGCCTTCACGGCGGCCAGGATCGGCGGCATCATGTTGGCGCTCCCTTTCGCCGTGGCGATCACCTCGGCGATGGCGGCGGTTGCGGTCGCGGCATCACGCCCCGCGCGGAATGCCTGGAGCTCAGCAACCTGCTCCCGCTCGCGGGCCGGGTCAATGCGGGCAATGGCTGGCGTCTCGACCTCTTCGTCGACGAATCGATTCACGCCCACGATCACGCGCTCGCCGCTCTCAATTTCTCGTTGATAGGCGTACGCCGAATCTTGAATCGCGCGTTGCGGGAAGCCTGCGGCAACCGCGGCGACCATGCCGCCGAGACGGTCAACCTCGGCGATGAGGGCGAGGGCGTCGCGCTCAACCTGATCGGTGAGCGCCTCCACGGCGTAGCTGCCACCGAGCGGATCAACGGTTCCTGCGACGCCAGCCTCGTGGGCGAGCACCTGCTGCGTGCGCAGGGCGAGGCGCGCCGACGCTTCGGTCGGGAGGGCGAGGGCCTCATCTTTGCCGTTGACATGCAGGCTCTGCGCGCCGCCAAGCACGGCAGCGAGGGCTTGATACGCAGCGCGAACAACATTGTTGTCAATGGACTGTGCCGTGAGGGTGGAGCCGGCGGTCTGCACATGGAAGCGACAGAGGAGCGACTTCTCACTCGTTGCGCCGTAGCGATCGCGCATGATGCGTGCCCAGATTCGGCGTGCGGCGCGGAACTTCGCCACCTCTTCGAGGATGTCGGTCCAGGCGGCGAAGAAGAAGGAGAGGCGCGGCGCAATGGCGTCAACCTCAAGGCCACGTGCGATCGCTGCGTCGACATAGGCGATCGCGTCGGCGAAGGTGAAGGCAAGCTCTTGCGCGGCGGTCGCCCCCGCCTCGCGCATGTGATAACCCGAGATGCTGATCGTGTTCCACTTCGGCAGCTCGGTGGCGCACCACTCAAAGACGTCAGTGATCAGTCGCAGCGATGGCTCGGGCGGGAAGATGTAGGTTCCGCGAGCGATGTACTCCTTGAGGAGATCGTTCTGCGTCGTTCCCGAGAGCTCGGCGCGTGACACCCCCTGTCGCTCGGCAATCGCTACGTAGAGCGCCAGCAGGATCGGCGCGGTGGAGTTGATCGTCATCGAGGTTGAGACCTTGTCGAGTGGGATCCCCTGGAAGAGCGTCTCCATGTCGGCGATGGAGTCGATCGCAACACCCACGCGACCGACCTCGCCCTCCGCCTCTGGCGCGTCGGAGTCGTAGCCCATCTGCGTCGGTAGATCGAAGGCGACCGAGAGTCCCGTTTGGCCCTGCTCCAGGAGGTAGCGATATCGCTCGTTGGATTCGCGTGCCGTCGAGAAGCCGGCGTACTGGCGCATCGTCCAGAGGCGGCCGCGGTACATCGTCTCTTGCACGCCGCGCGTGTACGGGAAGTAGCCTGGTGCACCGATCTCTGCGGCGGCGTCGCGGGATGGGTTTGGACCGTAGGTGGCATCAAGGGGTGCGCCTGAGGTGGTCGTGTGGCGCGCGGCGTCGCGCCCCTGCTCCTTACCCACGCTCACCTCCCTTACCTGGCCCGTTCCGGGCACTTCGCTCCGCACGATTCTCCCACACCGCTCGCGCGGTACGATGCGGCGAAACGGTGAGCCGCAAGGCGCACGAAGCGAACAGAGGAGGCAGCATGCCGAAAGGGAAGCAGCCAACGGGCGGCTCCGAGGCCAGCGGGCAGGAGTTTGACGACGCCATTCTCTCGCTCCTCCCACCCGAGGGCGCCCACGGTGACCGCTCGGTGCGACAGATCGCGGTCGATCGCGTGACGGTCAACGCTAAGCAGCCCCGCCTCGCACTCCCTCCACTGGCGATCGATGAGCTCACCGCCAGCATTCGTGAGCATGGGGTGCTGCAGCCAATCATCGTGCGCCCAACCGAGCCGGGCTCCTACGAGATTGTCGCCGGCGAACGTCGCTGGCGCGCCGTGCTCTCACTCGGACTGCCGATGATTCCTGCAATCGTTGAGGCGATGAGCGATGAGATCGCCCTTGAGGTTGCAATCATCGAGAACCTGCAGCGTGAGGATCTCTCCCCACTCGATGAGGCGGCGATCTTCGCGCGCATGACGAGCGAACTCGGTTACAGCATTCGCAAGCTGGCCGAACGCATCGGCAAGGACAAGGGCTACGTCGAAAATCGGCTCCGCCTGATGCATGCACCGGCCGACATCCGCGCCCTCGTCGCGGAGCGCTCCGACACGATCAGCCACGCCTATGAGTTGATGAAGATCACCGATCCGGCACGACGAAGTGAACTGGCGGCACAGGTGATGCGCGGCGAGCTCTCCCTCGCCCGCCTCAAGAGTGTTGTCCGCGACGAACGCCCCGAGCCATCCCCCGCACCAGAGGTCGTCGCACCGTCGATCTTCCCGTTTGCCTCACCAAACGAGCGGCCGATCATTGCCGCGGCGAAGCAGCCCGTGGCGAGCGCCTCGGCGCCAGTCTCCACACAAGCGGCAGCCATCGCGTCAGCGTCAGACGCGGCGTTAACTAACGCCCGCGACAGCCTCGCAAGTTCAATCGACGCGCTCGCGTTGGTTCTGCATGAGATTGATCAGCCAGAGTTGGGGACTCCACTCAGTGAAACGGATCGCGCCAACATGGCGAAGTGGCTGCTGATCGCGCGCAATAAGCTCGATAACCTCGCCGCGATCTTGCGCCAGAAGTCGGAGTAGCCGACCAAAGTTAGATGTAGACGACCTCTTCGAAGGTCGCTACGAGGAAGGCGACGAGTCGCTCACGACTCCCCTTCGGATCTACCGTGCGCAGGCCGGGGACGAGGCACCAGAGGCCCACCGCAGGGAGAAGGAGTTGCCCCTCAGCGTCACGCCCCATCGTTGCGGCCGGGCCGCCACCGAGCGTGTATGCGCCAGCAAGACCATCTTCATCGAGATGTGCCGAGTGGGAGAACTCGCGGATGACGGCGACGATCCCCTTGCGCTTCGCCATGTCACGCAGCGAGCCGGTGGCCCAGGCATCGATCTTGCTGTCGCTCTGCTCAAGCAACTTCGTACGGTAGGCCTGAGGGCTCTCGCTGAGTCCGGTTGCAACCATTCGCGCCCTCCACTCTCCCGTTAGGTGCTGGCTCCGGCGGTAGGATTCGAACCTACGACATGGCGGTTAACAGCCGCCCGCTCTACCACTGAGCTACGCCGGAATGACCGCGGCCTCTGCCGCGAGCGGAATATTAGCAGGGAGGGCCGCGGCTCCTCCCCGCCGCACGATCCCCCTAGTCGAGGTAGTCGCGCAGCTTGCGTGCTCGCGATGGGTGGCGCAGCTTGCGCAGCGCCTTCGCCTCGATCTGGCGGATGCGTTCGCGCGTCACGTTGAACTCCGCTCCGACCTCCTCCAGGGTGCGCTGCCGCCCATCCTCCAGGCCGAAGCGCAACTTGAGCACCCGCTGCTCGCGGAGGCTGAGCGACTCCAGCGTGGCGACGATCTGCTCGGAGAGCAGCTGGCTGTTCGCCGCCTCGTCCGGCTTCTTCGCCGACTTGTCCTCGATGAAGTCGCCGAGATGGCTGTCCTCCTCTTCGCCGATCGGCGTCTCGAGGGAGACCGGCTCCTGGCTCACCTTGCGCATCTCGCGCACGCGCTCTGCGGTCACCTCCGACTCGGTGACCTTGGTGAGCTCCTTGGCGATCTCATCATCCGTCGCTTCGCGGCCAAGCTCCTGGAAGAGCTGGCGCTGGACGCGGGTGAGGCGATTCAGCTGCTCATACATATGCACCGGGATGCGGATCGTTCGCGCCTGATCGGCGATCGCTCGCGTGATCGCCTGGCGGATCCACCACGTTGCATAGGTCGAGAACTTGAAGCCCTTGATGTACTCAAACTTCTCAACGGCGCGAATCAGTCCGATGTTCCCCTCCTGGATCAGGTCTAAGAAGCTCATGCCGCGACCGATGTACTTCTTGGCGATGGAGACGACGAGGCGCAGGTTCGCCTTGGTCAGCTCCTCGCGTCCGCGCCAGCCGAGCTGCACGACGTAGCCTTCACGTCCGCGCAGCTTGCCGAGTGCTGGATTCTCGGGATCCCAACCCGCCTCGCGGATCCAGTCCTTCCCATCCGTGGCGATGTGCTTCCCTTGGGCAATCCAGGTCTCCAGCGCTGGCCAGGCGATCTCGTCGCGGGCCCAGAGGAAGAGCTTCTGGAGCACACCGTTGTCACGGCTCTCCATGTCGCCAGTTCCCACTGTTTGGAAGGCAAAGTCGATCATCTCCGCCGTCTTTGCTGCAAGGTTTCGTCGGTTCGGCTCATTGAACGACTTCACGAGGCTCTTCGCAATCATCAGATTCTTCTTGGCGGTCTCGCCCGCCACTTCTCGCGAGGCCTTATCAAATCCGGTGACCTTGCACTCGTGCACGTGATGCCCCTTAACCCACGCACCGATCGCTTCGGCATTGGTGGCGTGCGCCTTCGCAGCGAGCGCCGGATCAAGTCGGTACCACTCCTTCTTCTTGCGCGTCTTGAGTTCCGTCTCGTGATAGGTCCACTGATGCAGGTTGTAGACAGCCTTCCACGGCTCATCGGCCATCTGCTCGCCGAGCTCAATCATCTTGGCGAGAACGACCTCCTCTTCGGCGGTGAGTAGCCCAACGCGACCAATCTCCTTGAGGTACATGCGCACCGGATCGTCAACGCCTGTTGACTCCGCAACTGGCTCAGCAACTTCAGGCTTCGGTGCCTCTGGGGCAACCTCAGCAACAAGGAGTGCAGCGGCCGCCTCTGGGCTGAGCATCTCGACGCCATCAACCTCAATCTCGGCGAGATCGGCCGCGCCAGGCTCAGCGACGCCGTCAAGCTTTGCAGTTGGGCCGGCCGCCGCCTTCCCCTTTGCGAGTTTTCCCTGCGCCTTTGCGGGGGCGGCTGCTCCGGCAGGTGCCAGCTTCTCGCTCTTAGTCTTCTCTGCCTTTGGCTTTTCGCCCTTCGACTTCGCAGTTGACGCAGGTGATGCCGCGAGTGAAGCGCGTGCAACGGTCCTGCCCTTCGCAACGACTACGACAACGGGCTTCTTCCCATTCGCTGGCGCAGCCTTAGCGACCGGCTTTGCCTTGGCGATCGGCGCAGCGGTTTTTTTCGCCGCTGGCTTGATTGAACTCTTCGCGACGGCCTTTGTTGGCACGGACTTCTTCGGAGCCGGTTTTGCAGCAGGCTTTGGGGCGGCCTTGGCGACTGACTTTGCAGCGGGCTTTGAAGTTGTGAGAGTTCCGCGCTTTGCAACCGGCTTGGCGGCGGGCTTCGCGGCGACCTTCGCCGTCGGCTTTACGACGGGCTTTGGGGCGACCTTAGCGACGGGCTTTGCAGCGGCCTTCACTGGCGTCGCCTTTACGGGCGTGCCCACGGTCACCTTGCTTACCTGCTTCGCCTTCGTCACTTGCTCCCCCCCTTTGCCGCTGTGAGCACTCCCGACGCCAAGAAGCGTCGGTCGAGCGCCTTCCGCATTTGTCCTAGATCTCGCTCTGCCTCCATGAGGGCCCGAACACGAGCGGCATCGCCCTCTCGCTCCGCCTCGGCAATCTCACTGCGCGACCAGGCCATCGCCTCTTCAAGGCGATCAGCCTCCAGCCGCAAGACGGTCTGATCAATACCGATCCGGATTCGCGTGAACTCAACGGTGGCCCCAAGGCGTTCGGAGAGTGCCTGGGCCAGACGGCGCTCTTCGCCCTCAATCGTAACGGGTAGCCGTTCCAGAGCATCAACGGCCGCCCCCGCCTCCAGCGCACTGTCGAGTGCCGCACGGAGTCCGCGCCAGAGTGAGCGCGCCAATCCGCTCGTGAAGAGCTGGTCGACAAGCACGTCGCGCACACGGAGCCGCTCGGCAGGCGCCGCAATAAGGAGTCGGAGCAGCTCGGCCTCGGGGGGCGTTACCCCGGCAAGGATGGAGTCGATGTCACCGTCCGCGTCGGCGGCGCGCACGCTATCCGCCGAGATGCGGCTCTCTGCGCGGGCCGTCTCAGCGCCGCGCTGGATCATCGCCTCACGAATTGAGTTCTCGTCGACGCCGATGCGCCGTGCAGCCGCAGAGATGTAGCCATCGCGAACAATTGGGTCACGAAGGCTACGAAGGATTGGCTTGATCCCGTCGATAGCACGCTTGCGACCGCCAAGGTCTTTTAAGTCATGTGCCTGAGCGTGGGTGTCGATGAGGTACTCCACCACCGGAATCGGCTGCTCCGTTGCGGCGCGCCACGCTTCTGGTTGGTCGCGAACGACTTCGTCGGGATCTTTCCCGTCAGGGAGGCGCACGATCCCCACATCAACGAGCGATGGTCCGCCATCGGCGCTACCAAGCTCGGTCACGAGTCGCAGCAGTTCGGTAGCTCCGAATGCGCCCGCCTTCGCTCCAGCAGCATCAACGTCGTACGCCAAGAGAATCTTCGATCCGTAGCGCAGGAGGAGCGCGACCTGCGCAGGAGTCAGTGCCGTTCCCATGCTCGCGACAACGTTTGTGAAGCCAGACTGATGCGCCATCAGTGCGTCGGTATATCCCTCAACGAGCACCGCGGTGCCGCTCCTGCGCATCGCGGGCTTCGCCTTATCGATGAGATAGAGGGTGCGCGACTTGTCGAAGAGTTCCGTCGCTGCGCTGTTTAAATACTTCGGACCGCGGTCGCCGCGCTTGTCATCTTCGGGGAGGAGGCGACCACCGAGTCCGGTTATCTTCCCATTCGCGTCGCGGATCGGAAAGATCACGCGCGCGCGAAAGCGGTCATAGGCGCCACGACCACCATCGCGTTCGGTGGTGAGGCCGACGGCGGCAAGCTCGGCGGGTGTTGCACCGCGCTTCGCAGCGAGCGCCTTCGAGCAGGCGTCCCAAGAATCTGGTGACCAGCCGAGTCGCTGCGCCTCGATCGTCTCGTCGGTGAATCCACGCGAATGCAAGTAGTCGAGTGCAGGGCGTCCGAGCTCGTGCACGGTGAGGATGGCGTGATAGAAGCTCACTGCACCCTCAAGCACATCGCGGAGTCGCACCTTGCGCGCATCCTCGGCGCGACTGCGATCGTCGATCGTCACGCCAGCCTTGGCGGCGAGTTGGGTCAACGCTTCGCCGAACGGCAGGCTGTCGCGTTCCATGACGAAGGTGAAGATGTCGCCCCCCTTGCCGCAGCCGAAGCACTTCCAGGTTTCACGGGCAGGTGTGACAACGAATGAGGGGGTCTTCTCGCCATGAAACGGGCAGAGGCCCTTGAAGGCAGCGCCCGCTTTGCGCAGCACGACCGTCTCGCCAACGACGTCGGCGACGGCGAGTCGGCTCTTGATCTCAGCAACGCTCCCGGAAGCCATCGGTGGGGAGACCTCCTCTGTGATTTCGTGATCGGGCAAAGCAGTTGCCCGTGAGTGTCAAGCGCTATTGGTCGCAGAATAGCAGCCAGCCCCTCCCCAGCGCCAAGGCACCCGCACGCCCCCTCCCCTACACTTCCATGCAACGGCGACGCTCATCGTCGCACCAACCGTGAGGAGGCCCCATGGCAGAGACGGCAGCTACCCCCTCCTCGTTCGGCATCCTTGCCGACGACCCCACCTATAACGCCACCCTCGCGGCACGTATCGACGACACCGACACGCTCGCCCGCGTCTGGATCAAGCCCGACGGGGTGCCAACCCCATTTGAGCCCGGCCAGTACGTGACGATCGGTGTGAAAGTGGGCGAGAAGTTCGTGCAGCGCCCCTACTCCGTTGCCTCCTCGGCCCGCGCAATCGATGGAGGCTATGAACTCTACCTCCGCTACGTGCGTGGTGGCGCGTTCACCCCGCTCGTCTTCGCCCTACCGGTGGGGCATCGACTGCGCGTGCTCGCGCCGAAGGGGAAGTTCACGATGGAGTCTGCCGACACGCGCCTGCAGATCTACGTCTCATCGGGAACAGGGATCGCGCCCTTCGTCAGCATGGCGCGCACCCTCGCCGACGACGGTGCCCCACGACGTGCGATCTACCTCAATGGTGTGAGCTATGTCAGCGACATCGGCTACCGCGAGTTGATTGAGGGGTGGGAGAAGAGTGGGTCGTATCCGGCCACCTACGTTCCAACAATCTCGCGACCCGCGGACCCGCTCAATGCTGGCTGGACTGGCCTCACCGGCCGCGTCGAGAGCATCATTCAGTCCGCGCTGCGCGATCGTGGCGTCAACGCAAGTCAGGCGGTTGCCTATCTCTGCGGAAATCCCGAGATGATCGTGGCAGCCGAGCTTGAGCTTGCAGCCTACGGCCTACCTGAAGGGGCGATCCATAAGGAGCTCTACTGGCCGGCCGGCAAGCAGCCAACCGGTTCGACTGAGGTTTAAGGGCGCGAGGCGCGCAACTTCGCGAGGAAGAACTCCTCAAGTCGATCGGCGCTGACGCGCTCCTGCTCCATCGTGTCGCGATCGCGCACCGTCACGGCGTGGTCATCCATGGAGTCAACGTCGACACAGATGCACCACGGCGTGCCGATCTCATCTTGCCGGCGATACAGCTTACCGATGGCGGCGGTGTCGTCGTAGACGGCGGTGAACTCACGAGAGAGGCCGTCACGGATGCGATGTGCCATCTCAACGAGGTCGTCGCGCTTCTTAAGGAGCGGCAGCACCGCCACCTTGTATGGCGCCAGCCCTGGATGCAGCGAGAGGACGACGCGCTTCTCGTCACGCACCATCTCTTCGCGGTAGGCGTCGATCAGGAATGTGAAGGCGGCGCGGTCTGCGCCTGCTGCGGCCTCAACCACCCATGGGGTGAATGAGGTCTCGGTAGCAGGGTCAAAGTAGTCGAGGCTCTCGCCGCTCTCAGCGGCGTGGCGCGAGAGGTCGAAGTCACCACGGTTGTGGATCCCCTCCAGCTCCTTCCAGCCGAACGGGAAGCGGTATTCGACGTCAATGGCGCGCTTGGCGTAGTGGGCCAGCTCGTCGGGGGCATGCTCGCGCACGCGCAGTCGCTCTGGCGAAACGCCGTAGGACTTGTACCACTCAAGTCGTCGGGGCAGCCACTCCTCGAATGCCGCAGTGGCGGCCTCGTCGGGGCGTACGAACATCTGCAGCTCCATCTGCTCGAACTCGCGCATGCGGAAGACGAAGTTTCCTGGGCTGATCTCGTTACGGAATGACTTGCCGATCTGTGCGATGCCGAACGGGATCTTCTTGCGCGACGAATCGCGAACGTTCTTGTGCTGCACGTAGGCGCCCTGCGCCGTCTCGGGGCGAAGGTAGACAACCGCGGCCTTATCCTCCACAGGGCCCATAAAGGTCTTGAACATCAGGTTGAATCGGCGCGGGGCCGTCAGCGAGCCGTCGCAATCGGGGCACTTCAGGCCCATCTTGCTAACGATCTCGGCATCGGCGAGCTGGGTGGTCGTGAGGTCGCCGGTTCCTGGGAGTTCGTCGAGGCGGTAGCGACGCTTGCAGGCGGTGCACTCAACGAGTGGATCGCTGAAAGAGCCGACGTGGCCGGAGGTCTTCCACACCTGTGGGTGCATCAGGATGCCAGCATCAAGCCCGACCACCTCATGGCGCTGCTGCACCACGCTGCGCCACCAGGCTCGCTTCACATTGTTCTTCAGCTCTACGCCGAGAGGGCCGTAGTCCCACACCGCGTTGATGCCGCCGTAGATCTCGGAGCTCGGGTAGACAAAGCCGCGGCGCTTCGCTAGCGAGACGATGGTGTCGAGTTCTGCAACGGCTGGGGTCGCGTCAGCGGCGGGAGTGCCAGCAAGGGTTCGCGAGGAGTCAGCGTTGATACTCATTGCGAGGAAGCCTACCCGATTAGGGAGATCGCTTACTTCGCGTCGCCCTTTGGGGCTGGGGCTGGCGTGCTCGCAGGCGCATCCGAGGAGCCCGAGCCACCCGAGCCACCCGAGCCACCGCTGCGGCGATCGAGTTTGGCCCAGCCGCTCCCCTTGAAGTGCACGCTCGCCGCAGAGAATTGTCGCTCGAGCGTCCCGCCACAATCTTCGTGGGTCCGAGCCTGCTGCTCATCAAGGCCGTGCAGCACCTCAACGGTGGCGCCGCACTTCGCGCAGAGGTAGTCGTAGAACGGCATTAGGAGCCTCGCTCCAGGCGCGCGATCTCGTCGCGCAGTTCGGCAACGCGGCGCTCTGCGCCTGCGACCACGGCAGCTGGCGCCTTCCCCGTAAATGACGGATCGGCGAGGCGGGCCTCCGCGGCCGCCAGTTGTGCCTGCGCGGCGACAAGGTCGCGCTCGCGTCGGGCGCGATCGGCATCAAGCGCTGCGGCATCGGCCTGCGGCGGCTCAAGTCGCGCGGTGAGTGTGCCCGCCACAACGAGGAGTCCCTCACCCTCGGTCGGAAGTACAGCCTGAATGGTGAGTGGTCGCACGCGCGCCAGCCGCTCAATCGCGGAGCGCAGCCCCTCGCCCGATGTCGCGAGTGGTGGTGGTGCTGCAACAGTCAGTGGGATCCACGCACCAGCGGGAAGCTTTGCGATGGTGCGCGCCGCGCGTACCTCGCGCACGAGGTCGAGCCACTGGTCAATGCTGCTCACTGCGCTGCTCGAAGCGGCATGCCGCGCCGGCCAGGCCGCTGTCGCCAAGAGTCCAGGATCGTTTGCGCGTCGCGGGAGCGCCTCCCAGATCCCTTCCGTAATGAATGGCGCAATAGGGTGCAGCAGGCGCAAGAGATCATCGAGCGAGTCGACGAGCGTCCACCAGACGGCGGTGCGCTCCGCCGCCGGTCGCGTCTCGTCGGCGAGTGTCACCTTGGCAATCTCAATCGCCTGGTCGCAATACTCCGCCCAGATTGCGTCGTAGATGCGCTGCGACGCTTCAGAGAAGCCGTACTGCCCAAGGGCACGGTCGACGTCATCCACCGCGGCGCTGAGGCGCGTCACCATCCAGGTGCCGAACTCCCCCGCCGCTGCATGCGCATCGGCAGCCGAGGGCCGCTCTCCCGTTGCCTCAACGGGTCGCGCGCCAAGCACGTAGCGTGCGGCGTTCCAGAGTTTGTTCATGAAGTTGCGCGCGTTCTCTAACTTCTCTGGTGCCAGACGCTGGTCGGCCCCTGGTGCGGTCCCCGATACGAGAGCGAAGCGCAGCGCGTCGGCACCGATCTCGTCAATCACCGAGAGCGGGTCAACAACGTTCCCCTTCGTCTTCGACATCTTCTGCCCCTCAGGATCGCGAACCATGCCGTGCAAATAAATCGTTTCAAACGGCGGGGTGCCCATCAGCTCAATGCCGAGCATCATCATGCGCGCAACCCAGAAGAAGAGGATGTCGTGGCCCGTCTCCATCACCTGTGATGGGTAGTAGCGCGCGAGGTCTGGCGTCTTGTCGGGCCAGCCGAGTGTGCTGAACGGCCAGAGACCGCTACTAAACCAGGTGTCAAAGATGTCGGTCTCCTGCTGCAGTGTGTTGGACTCCGAGCCGCAGGTGCCACAACCCGCTGGACCCTCTTCGCGATCGGTCACGCTGATGTGGCCATCGGCGCAGTACCAGGCAGGGATACGGTGTCCCCACCAGAGCTGACGGCTCACATTCCAATCGCGAATCTCGGTTAGCCAGTGCTCCCAGGTCTTCTCAAAGTGCGCAGGAACAATCTGTGTTGCGCCAGAGCGTGTCGCGGCGAGCGCCTTCTCGGCGAGCGGCTTGGCGCGAATGAACCACTGCGTGCGCAGGCGTGGCTCCAAGATGTCGTTGCTGCGCTGGCAGTGCGCCGGGTTCGCTGTATGCGGCTTGACCGACACCAGGAGGCCACGCTCTTCAAGTGCGGCGACGATCGCCTTGCGCGCCTTAAAGCGATCCATCCCAGCGAACGGTGCTGGGGCATCGGCAACGATGCGCGCCGACTCATCGAGGATGGTTGGCGCTGGCAGGTTGTGGCGTAGGCCAACCTCGCGGTCGTTCGGGTCATGCGCCGGAGTGACCTTTACTGCACCCGTTCCGAAGCTCATCTCGACAAACGCATCGGCAACCACTGGTACGGCGCGATTGACGAACGGCACCATCACGCGCTTCCCAACGAGTGCGGTGTAGCGCGGATCGTCGGGGTGCACGGCAACGCCCGTGTCGCCAAGGAGCGTCTCTGGGCGCGTCGTCGCCACAACAACACCGCTCGTGGCGTCGCCCCCCTCTAGTGGGTAGCGAATCTCCCAGATGCTCCCCTGCTCTTCGGTCGCCACCGACTCAAGGTCAGAGACGCTCGTCTTGCAGCCTGGGCACCAGTTGACGAGCGCCTCGCCACGATAGGCAAGGCCGCGCTCGTAGAGGGTCGCGAAGGCGGTGCGCACGGCGCGACTCGACACCACGTCCATGGTGAAGCGGGTGCGGCTCCAGTCGGCCGAAGCGCCGAGGCGCTGGAACTGCGCAAGGATGGTGTTCCGCGTCTCGTCCATGAATTTGTGCATGCGCTCGAGGTAGCGCTCGCGACCCAAATCGGCGCGGCTGATCCCCTCCTTCTCCACGATGCGATCGAGCACGTACTGGGCGGCGATCGAGGCGTGGTCGACGCCGGGGAGCCAGAGCGCGGCTCGCCCCTGCATGCGCGCTCGGCGCACCATCAGGTCTTCGAGCGTCACGAAGAGCGCGTGGCCTACATGTAAACCGCCGGTGACGTTCGGCGGCGGCATGATGATCGTGAACGGTGGAAGGGTCTCGCGTCCGTCGGCATCACGTGTCTCGCGTCCGTCGGGGCTGCCGTAATCGGTTGCCGCCCAGCGGGCTGCAACGCTTCGCTCTACCTCAGCGGCGCTGTAAGAGGGGCCGAGCTCGCGTGCCGCCGTCACGCTGATGCGCGAGGGGTGGCCGTGCGCGTGCGAGGTGCGCGTCGGCTCGCAGGCTGGCTCACGGCAATCTCGCGCTCGGTGAGCATGAGTGGCGATGCGCCTGCGCTAATCGTCTCTTCGGTCACAACACAACGACGCACGTCGGGTCGGTCTGGCAGGTCATACATCGTTGAGAGGAGTGCCTCTTCCAGCACCGCGCGCAGTGCGCGGGCGCCGGTCTTACGCAGCAGTGCTTTATCCGCAACCGCATGCAGAGCAGCTGGCGTGAACTGCAGATCAACATGGTGCATTTGGAAGAGGCGCTGATACTGCTTCACCAGGGCGTTCTTCGGCGCGACCAGGATCTCAACCAGGTCGTCAAGGGTGAGCTGATCCAGCGCAACGATCATCGGTAGGCGTCCGATGAACTCCGGGATGAGGCCGTAGCGCAGCAGGTCGTCGGGCATCAGCTGCTCTAGCACGCGGGTTCGCTCATCTTTGCTTGCCGGGGTGTCGGAGCCGAAGCCGATGCCCCGTCGTCCGACTCGGTCAGCAACGATCTTCTCAAGCCCCTCGAATGCACCGCCGCAGATGAAGAGGATGTTCGTCGTATCGATCTGGAGGTACTCTTGGTGTGGATGCTTGCGACCGCCCTGCGGTGGCACGTTCGCCACCGTGCCTTCAATGATCTTGAGGAGCGCCTGCTGCACCCCCTCGCCCGAGACGTCGCGCGTGATCGACGGGTTATCGGATTTGCGGGTGATCTTGTCGATCTCGTCGATGTAGATGATGCCGCGCTGCGCGCGTTCAATGTCGCCATCAGCAGCCTGGATCAGGCGAAGGAGAATGTTCTCGACATCCTCACCAACGTATCCAGCCTCCGTCAGGCTTGTGGCGTCGGCGATGCAGAACGGCACATCAAGGAATCGGGCAAGCGTCTGTGCGAGCAGCGTCTTGCCAGAGCCGGTCGGTCCAACGAGCAGGATGTTCGACTTTGCGATCTCAACGCCGTCAGCGACGTTTGGTGCGCCAACGCGCTGGTAGTGGTTATGCACGCCAACGGCGAGTGAGCGCTTCGCGCGCTCTTGGCTGACCACATGCTCGTTGAGGGCCGCGTGAATCATGCGCGGGGTTGGCGTGACACCACCGAATGACTTGCGCTGCGGCGCCAATGGTGACTGCTCGGCGGCAATCTCGGAGCAGAGGGCCACGCACTCGTCGCAGATGTAGACGCCCTGGCCAGCGATCAACTTGCGCACCTGCTCCTGCGTCTTGCGGCAGAAGGAGCAGCGATAGGGGCCACTCCCTGCGCTGCGTGGGCCGCGCGTCTTACCGCCCCCAGACTCTCCGGATCCTGCTCCTCCGCTCATGCGGCGCGCCTCACTTCCCCTTAGGCGGGACGACGGCAGGGAGCTTGTAGACCTCGTCGATGATGCCGTACTCCACCGCCTGCTCTGGCGAGAGGAAGAGGTCGCGGTCCGTATCCTTGACGACCTTCTCCATCGGCTGACCCGTATGGGCGGCGAGGATCTCTTGGGTCGTTCGCACGAGCTGTTCCATCTCCTTCACCTGAATGAAGACGTCGGGCGTGTTGCCACGGAATCCGCCGGAGCCCTGGTGGATCATGATCCTGCTGTGCGGCAGGGCGAAGCGTCGACCTGGTGCGCCAGCGGCGAGGAGCACCGCACCCATTGACATGGCGATGCCGGTGCAGATCGTGCTCACAGGGGCGCGCACGTAGCGCATCGTGTCGTAGATCGCGAGGCCGGAGGTGATCACGCCCCCTGGGCTGTTGATGTAGAGCGAGATCTCCTTCTCGGGATCCTCTGAATCAAGGAAGAGGAGCTGCGCGATGATCAGGTTGGCGATGTCGTCTTCGACAGGGCCGCCCAAAAAGATGATGCGCTCCTTGAGTAGGCGTGACCAGATGTCGTAGGCGCGTTCACCCTTACTGGAAGACTCAATCACCATCGGTACGAGCATTAGTCACCCCCTACATGTGAACCCGCTCTCTGCGGGAGGCTGAGTTTACTTGGCGGAAGCCTTCGCGGCGGTAGGCGTCGCTGGGCGCTCAGGAGCCCAGGCTGGCCAGACCTTCGGATGAGCGTCAAACCACTCGTCGACGAGCCACTCAACCACAAGGGAGCGGCGCAGGGAGGCGCGGATTGCTCGGCGACCGCGCTCCGACGAGAGGTAGGCCTCGAGCTTGCGCTGCCCCTGGGTCTGCGGGCGGGCGCGCTCCACCTCTTCGTCGATCAGCTCCTCTGGGACCTCGACCCCTTCGGCGCCGGCGACTGCACTTAACACCAGGAGGGTTCGCGCGCGGCGCTCGCCGCGCTCACGCATCTCAGCGCGAATCTCTTCAACGCTCTTGCCAGCGGCGCCGATGTACTGCTCAAAGGTCAACCCTTGGCGAGCGATGCCGCGCGCCAACTCGTCGACGAGTCCGTCAATCTCCTCCTCGATCAGTGGATCGGGGATCTCAACGGTAGCGCCATCCATGGCGAACTCAACGATCTTGTCGGCGAACTCGTGTCGACCGCGGTCAACGGCGCTCGCCTTGAGGCGCATCAGGATCTCGGCGCGTAGACCAGCCACATCGGTGACGTTCGCGACCTGTGCGGCGAAGGCATCATCGAGCGGCGGCGGGATACGCGCGCGCAGATCGCTGATGACCACATCGAATCGTGCCGGCACGCCCTGCAGTGCCGCCTCTTGATAGTCCTCGGGGAAGGTCACCTCAACGGTGGTGGCATCGCCAACCTTCGCGCCGACGAGCTGCGCCTCAAATCCCGGAATGAGTCGGTCGGATCCGATCACGATCGGCATGCGCTCCGAAGAGGCGCCTTCGATTGCGAGGCCGCTGTCAACGCGATAGCCATCGAAGGCGATGATCGCGTAGTCCCCCATCTCCGCGCCACGATCTGTGACGGCGGTGAGCGTTGCATAGCTGTCGCGCAGGTCGTTGACGACCGCTTCAACCTTCGCCTCGTCAGGCTCCTCGAACGTCGGCTCGAACGTATAGCCGCGATAGTCGCCGAGCTTCACCTCAGGCGGCACGGGGATGAGTGCGGCGAAGGTGTAGGCCACGCCCTCGACGATCGGCTTCGCGTCAATCTTCGGGCTGGTGAGCGGAACGATGTCTGACTTCATGATTGCATCGCGATAGCCGCGCTCGATTAGGATCTCGGTCGCCTCGTCGAGAATGCGGTTGATGCCAGCGAAGCGCTCAACGATGGAGCGCGGCGCCTTCCCTGGGCGGAAGCCCGGAATACGGCTTTGGCCCGCCACGTGGCGAACTCCCTCGGCGATTGCCGCGGCCACCTCTGCGACCGCGAGGGTGACCTCGAGTCGGACGGTGCTCTTCTCTGCAGGAGTGGTCGTAAATTCCATGAGGGGACAGGGTAGCCGAGGACCCCTGATCTGGTGGGCGAGGTGAGACTCGAACTCACACGTCGTTGCCGACACCGGCTCCTAAGGCCGGCGCGTCTACCGTTTCGCCACTCGCCCCCGAGCATCATCGTCGCCCACGGGGGTTCCGTCCACCGCAGGTCGTCCATCGATCAACGCATCAATCACCGCGCGTCCGCCACGCTGGGCCGCAGCCGCCACGACCCCACTGACAAAGGCACTCCCCGCTCCCCCGCCACGGCTCGCTGAGCCGCCCGACCGTGAGCCGAACCAACGGACGAGAAGGAGGGCCAGGATCCCGAGCAGCCCGAGCGCACGGAGGGGGCGATCACGGAGCTCTTTGCCTAGCCCGCCGCTAGGGCGCAGTCGACCGCCAATCGCCCGAACACGCACGAGCGACGCATCTCGAGAGTGGCGTACGACTGAGAGGCGATCGGCCACCGCAGGTCGGCTCACGGCGAGGGCCTCCACCCGCTTCGCGCGAAGATCTCGTTCGTTCGTCTGGTCAGGCATCGTCACCCTCGTCGCCGGCCCCACGTCGCTCGCGCAGTCGATCGGCGATACCGCGCAGCACATCAGCGGCGGCGCGGACCACCTTACGGGCCGGCGCAACAGCGGCATCGGCGGCGCCTACCGCACCACCAACCTCTTCAGCAAAGGCGGATGCCGCCTCGTCGCGGAGATCATCCATCGCGTCGATCGTGGCTCGCAACTCATGCTCTGTGGCGAGCGGGCGGAAGCGATCGGTAAAGCGCTGCATATCAAAGGTTGCGAGGCCCACCAGCAGGTCCACCAGCAAGAAACTCAGTGCGAAGAGGAGCGACGCAGCTGTTGCCGGGCCGGCTGATCCGCTGAAAACGAAGAGCACGAGCAACGCACCGATCGCGCCGCCAACGACCGCGAATAGAAACGAACGCGCGCGTCGCGGTGCCGTGATCTGCAGGATTGCCGAGGTGATCGCTGCCGCGACGACAAGTAGCAGGAGCGTAACGTGTGCTGCGCCCCAGATCATGGAGCCGAATAAGGCGGCGCCGAGCAACATGAAGAGTGCGATCAGCAGCGCAAGCAACGCTGCCGTAACGAGCGTAATCACGGCGATCGCGCCGATCAACACGCCAACTGCATCACGAGAGATCGCACCGATCTCGGCACGGAAGAGATCCCAGTGTCCGCCAATGAGCGCGCGCACCGCAATGATCAGCTGCTGGATGTCGTCGCTGAAGCCTTCGCGCTCCGTCGGCCCGCCAGGTGCTTCGGTCATTAATCTAGGCGACGGTCAACGTCGGTGCCGTCTCGTTTGCGGCGCGCACTGCGAGTCGCGCGGCAACCTGCCCGGCCAACTCCTTGAGAGCCACCGCAGCTGGACCCTCTTCGCGTTGTGCAACGGCGGGAATCCCCGCATCGCCACCCTGTCGCACCGCCATCTCCAGCGGAATGCGGCCTAGGTTGTCGAGCCCCTCCTCTTTTGCGAGACGCTCTGCGCCACCGCGTCCGAAGATTTCTGTGAGTTCGCCGCAGTGCGGGCAGGCAAACGCCGACATGTTTTCGACGATGCCGAGGATTGGCACATTCATCCGCCGGAACATTGCCAGCGCCTTGGTGACATCGGAGAGGGCCACGTCCTGTGGCGTGGTCACAAGGACACATCCAGCAATTGGCACCGCCTGCGCCAGCGTGAGTTGTGCATCAGAGGTTCCAGGCGGCAGGTCAACGACGAGATAGTCGAGGTCGCCCCACTCAACGTCGCGAAGGAACTGCTGGATTGCGCCGCCGATGAGGGGCCCGCGCCAGACGATCGGCTGGCCCTCAGGAACGAAGAACTGAATGGAGATGACCTTGACGCCGTGGCGCTCGATCGGCTCGATCTTGCCGCCCGCGCTGGACTTCGGGGTGCCGGTCGCCCCCATCATCTGGGGAATGTTCGGCCCGGTGATGTCAGCGTCGAGGAGGCCGACACGGGCGCCGCTCTGGGCCAGGGCCACGGCGAGGTTGACCGAGACGGTGCTCTTGCCGACCCCGCCCTTCCCTGAGGCGACGGCCACAATGTTACGAATGCCGGGGAGGAGGCGCTCCTGGGTCGAGGAGGAGGCGCGACGGACCTTCGAGCCCCAGCGGAGCTCGGCAACTGTGACACCGATCCCATCGAGGGCGGCGCGGATGTCACGCTCAATGACGTCCTTCAAAGGGCAGGCAGGGGTGGTGAGTTCGATCATGAAGCTGGCCTGGTCACCGTTCAGGGTGATCTCCTTGACCATCTCCAATGTAACAATGTCACGGCCCAGCTCGGGCTCCTGAACGCCAGAGAGGGCCTGGAGGACGGCTGCTTCGGTAGTGGCCACGGATCCCCTTTCGCCCCGTTCGGGGCTCACGGTGGCGCCCCACGGGCGCGTCTCCCCCATCCTACCTGCAACGGCGTTTGACCCCACCCCCCGTGGGTCATAGTCTTCGCACGTCCTCACTTGAGGGGCAGAGACAGGGCTGGAGTCCGCGGAGGTGAAACCGAGGGTGGCAGACGTCGACGTTCGCCTGGTCAACGTGACCAAGATGTTCGGAGATCAGACCGCAGTAGACGGCATCACACTTGATGTCTCCGACGGCGAGTTCTTCACCCTCCTCGGCCCGTCCGGCTGCGGCAAGACCACCACGCTGCGCATGATCGGCGGTTTCGAACAGCCAACGAGCGGCCTCATCGAATTGAAAGGCGTAGACGTCACCTTCCTCCCAGCCCACGAGCGCGACGTCAACACCGTCTTCCAGAGCTACGCGCTCTTCCCACATCTCACCATCTTTGAAAACGTTGCCTTCGGCCTTCGCCGCTCTGGCATCAAGGGTGACGAGGTCACACGTCGCGTCGGCGAGGCGCTCGAACTGGTGCAGCTGATCGGCTATGAGAAGCGCAAGCCGGCGCAACTCTCCGGCGGCCAGGCGCAGCGCGTTGCGCTTGCTCGAGCACTCGTGAATCGCCCTGCAGTCCTCCTCCTCGATGAGCCGCTCGGCGCTCTCGACTTAAAACTGCGCAAGCAGATGGGCCTCGAGCTCAAGCGCATCCAGCGCGAAGTCGGCATCACCTTCATCTATGTCACCCACGACCAGGAAGAGGCGATGACAATGTCCGATCGCATCGCCGTAATGAACAAGGGTCGCTACGAACAGCTCGCCGGACCAGAGACACTGTATGAACGTCCAACAACACGATTCGTCGCGAGCTTTGTCGGCGCAAGCAATCTCCTGGAAGGGAAGATCGGCAGCGATGGCGACATGTGGACGGTAACGCTCCCCTCTGGCGATGTTGTGCGCGCGCCCAAAAACCTCGGCGACATCGGCGCCGCCGGCGCGATCGGCGTACGCCCAGAGAAGCTCATGCTGCTCGAGCCCGGCCAAGAGTCAAAGGGGAATCGCCTGGATGGCACGGTCGTTGATACGAGCTACCTCGGCGTACTGACGCAGTACACCGTGGAAGGGGCAAATGGCCTACGGCTGTTGGTCAGCGAGCAAAACGTTGACCGCACAATGCGCAGTGATACCTGGCGACCCGGTGAACGTGTCGCCCTCACATGGAAACCCGAGCACGGCTTCGTGGTCGGCGATTCGAAGAGCGCCTAAGGCGTAGAAGGAGGGCACGATGAACAACGAGAAGAGCGCCGAGATGCTGGTAAGCCGACGAACCGTTCTCAAGGTTGGAGCGGCCGCCGCGGGCACCGCCGCCTTCCTCGCCGCGTGCGGCACCTCTGGCAGCTCAACCGCGCCGAGCCCAAAGCCGTCGCAGTCAGACACGATCTCTGACGTGGTGAACGTTGCGAACTGGACCCTTTACATTGACCTGAGCAACGACGAGTTAACACGACCCACGGTGACCGCCTTTGAGGCGGAATACGGAACCAAGGTCAACTACGTCGAAGCGATCAACGACAACGACTCTTTCTTCGGCACGATCCAAGCGCCACTCAAGGCCGGCGAAGATGCGGGCTGGGACATCGCCACGCTGACCGACTGGATGGCCGCACGCATCTTGCGTCTGGGATGGGCAGAGAAGCTGAATACCTCGCACATGAGCAACTTCACCGCGAACCTCCTCGACGTATACAAGGGGCGCAGCTTTGATCCAAACGTCGAATACCTGGCGCCCTGGTCCGGCATCGTTGCCGGCATTGCGGCGCACAAGACGACCGCCGGATTCGTGAAGGGATTCAAGGACCTCTTTGACCCACGCCTCAAGGGGAAGGTTTCACTGCTCACCGAGATGCGCGACACCATTGGACTCGCCATGCTCGCCAACGGTGATGACCCTGCGAAGGCGGACCGTGCCTCATTTGATCGCGCCATTGCACTGATTGAGCCGAGCGTCAACGACGGCACGGTCCGAGCCTTTACCGGCAACGACTACAAAGAGCTCATCGTGAAGGGCGATGTGGCGGCCTGCGTCGCGTGGCGCGGTGACACGGTGCAGATCGGCCACGAGGATGCGGACATCGTTTGGGTCACACCGACCGATGGCTGCACCTTTTCGTCAGACAACATGCTGATCCCGCTCGGCGCGGCGCACAAGTTCACCGCTGAGAAGTGGATGGACTGGTATTACAAGCCAGAGATCGCCGCTCAGCTAACCGCCTACGTGCAGTACGTTTCACCAGTAAAGGGGACGAAGGAAGCGCTTGCAAAGATCGACGCAACGCTCGCAAATGACCCGTTCATCTTCCCTGACGCAGCCCTCGAGGCGAAGCTTCATGTGTTCGCTGGCCTCTCCGAGGACGACGAGATCTACATGAACGACGCCTTCAGCGCCCTTCAGGGCAACTAGGCCGGCGAACCGGGCCCCTTAAATAATGATCGCGTTCCTGCGTCGGCGACCGGGTCTGCTGCCTCTGTTCTTGCTCGGGCCCGCGATCGCCTGGCTGGTGGCGTTCTACGTCTATCCAGCCGTTCAGATGCTGCAGGCAAGCCTGTGGAGCGGCACCCTCGAGACGGGGTTCGCCTTCTCATGGGCGAATGCGGCCACCTACTCAACCGCGCTCGGTCGCTACTCCGACCAATTTCTGCGCTCGATCTTGTATGCGGCGGTGTCAACGGTGGTCTGTCTTGCCCTCGCCTTCCCGCTGGCATACACCATCGCCTATCGAGCTGGTCGCTATCGCACCTTGCTCCTCTTCATTGTGATCGCGCCGTTCTTCACCTCGTTCTTGTTGCGCGTGCTCGCCTGGAAGACCGTGCTCGCCGACGACGGATTCATCCTTGGGCCGCTGAGGTCGATCGGTTTCCTCCCCGAGGAGTTCCGCATCCTTGCCACACCGATCGCTGTGATCTTTGGGATCTCGTACAACTTCTTCCCCTTCATGGTGCTACCGATCTATGTCTCGCTCGAGAAGATTGACCGCCGGCTCGTTGAGGCGGCGAAGGATTTGTACGCTGGACCGGCACGCGCATTCCAGCGCATCACGCTCCCCCTGGCACTCCCTGGGGTCTTCGCCGGCTCGCTGCTCGTCTTTATTCCCGCGATGGGCGACTTCGTCAATGCGGAGCTACTCGGAAGCGTGCAGACACGCCTCATCGGTAATGTGATTCAGAGTCGCTTCCTCGTAAACAACGACTACCCAACCGCCGCGGCACTGAGCTTCATGTTGATGGCCGGCATTCTGACCGCCGTCTTTATCTATGCCCGCGTGCTGGGCACCGACGAGCTTGAGACTGGCATCGGCTGATGCTGCGTTGGCTTGGTCGCAACGCGCTGCGTGCCTATACGGGGCTCGCCCTGGTCTACCTGTTGCTCCCGATCTTCATCGTTGCCCTCTTTAGCTTCAACGACCCAGTAGGAAAGACCAACTACACCTGGGTTGGCTTCACCTTCGATCACTGGGTCAATCTCTTCGCGATCCCTGGCCTGCTCGATTCGGTAGTGATCAGCATTCGCATCGCGTTCATCTCTACGCTCATTGCCACAACGCTCGGCACGCTCGCTGCACTGGCGCTGGTGCGTTATCAATTCCGTGGGCGACCAGCGACCAGCCTCTTCATCTTCTTGCCACTCGCGACGCCAGAGATCATCCTTGGCGCATCGCTCCTGACGCTCTTCGTGGCGATCGGCAAGCCCCCCTTCTTCCCACTAAACGAATTCACAATCCTGATCGCGCACATCACCTTCAACATCAGCTACGTGATCGTCACCGTGCGCGCACGACTCGCCGGCTTTGATCGCCGCCTCGAGGAGGCGTCGGCCGACCTCGGTGCCGATGGATGGCAGACCTTCTGGCGCGTCACCTTCCCACTGATACTCCCTGGCATTGCGGCGGCCGCCCTGCTCGCCTTCAGCCTCTCCATTGACGACTTCGTGATCACCAACTTCACCGCAGGGCGAACCACCACTTTCCCAATGTTCGTGTGGGGCTCGGCGCGCGTCGGCGTTCCGCCGCAGGTCAACGCCATTGGCACGATCTTCTTTGTTGCTGCGGTGAGCGCTGTGGCATTCGGCTCGTTCCTGCAGCGGAGGCGCGCATGAGCAGTGAACGTGGCCCAATCCCGCCGCACAGCGTGATCTCTTCAGTGTGGGGTCGTGCCGCCAACGTTGACGTTGAGCGAGGTGAGGGCTCCTGGCTGATCGATCGCAGCGGCGAGCGATGGCTCGATTACACCTCGGGGATCGGCGTGGTGAACACGGGGCATGCGCATCCGAAGGTGGCCGCCGCCATCGCCGAGCAGGCCACCAAGTTGATCCACGGCCAGCAAAACATCGTCTTCCATGAGCCGGGGCTGCGACTACACGAGCGACTCAGCAAGGTGCTTGACGGTGGGCCGTGGGGCGTCTTCCTCTCAAACTCAGGAGCCGAGGCGGTCGAGGCGGCGGTGAAGCTGGCGCGGCGCGCCACGAAGCGTCGCGTGATCCTCACCTTCCGCGGCGGCTATCACGGTCGCACTGCGCAGACGATGGCTATGACCACGGCAAAGAACGTCTACCGCGGCCACTTTGAGCCGCTCCCCGGTTCGGTCTACAGCACCGCATTCCCGTCGTGCTTCCGCGCCCCTGTGGTCGCACGCGACCCTGCCGTTGCCGGTTCCCCAGGCGCCTGCGCTGGGTGCAGCTGCCGCTGGGAGGAGGAGTGGGATCTCACCCTGCACACCCTCGCCAGTGCCGAGGATGTTGCCGCCGTCATCGTTGAGCCGATCCTGGGCGAGGGTGGCTACGTTGTGCCGCCGGCCGGCTTCCTACCGCGCCTACGCGAACTCACCCGCGAGCTCGGCATTCTGCTGATCGCCGACGAGGTGCAGACCGGCTACGGGCGCACCGGCAAGATGTTCGCCGTGCAGCACCAGAACGTTGAACCCGACATCCTCGTGATGGCGAAGGGGATCGCCTCTGGTCTCCCCCTCTCGGGAATCATCGCCCGCAAGGAGCTCCTTGATACGTGGGCGCCGGGCACACACGGCGGCACCTACGGCGGTAACGTCGTCGCCTGCGCAGCTGCCCTCGCCACACTCGACGTGATCGAAGAGGAGGGGCTCGTTGCGAATGCGGCGGCACGCGGCACGCAGATGCTCGACGGCCTACGCAAGATCGCCGCCGGTCGCCCTGGCATTGGCGACGTGCGCGGCCTCGGTCTGATGATCGCCCTCGAGTTTGTGCAGCCTGGCGCTGGTGACGGCCGCACACCTGACCCCGCCGCAGTGAAGCGCGTCATCGCCGAGGCGAACAAGCGCAAGCTGCTCCTGCTAACGGCTGGAACCTACGTCCAAGTGATTCGCATCATTCCGCCACTGGTCACAACCGCGGCAGAGATTGACCTCGCCCTGAAGATTATGGAAGAGTCGCTCGACGCCGCCGGGGTAACCCGCAGCTAACTGCCGGCTCGGCTCCCCCGCCTAGCTCAGTAGGTCGGTCGGCGCAGGTGGCAGCGGATCCGAAGTCTCAGTTACGTAGCGCTCCACGAGGGTGCGTGATCCACCAACGCCAAGCTGCGAGAAGAGCGACTGGAACTTCGCACGCTGTGCCTCGAGAATCTCTGGCGTACCCGCCGCCTCCCAGAGCGCCTGCTTGAAAGGTCCGAGCGCCTTCTTCCTTGTGCGATAGAGGAACTGCTCGTCACTATCACCAGGCTTCGCCTCATCGGCGGCGTTGGTGCGGAGCCACGCGGTGATCTCGGCACGAAGCCCGGCATCGAGAGCCGGGTGATCGAGCAGGATGTTCTGGAAGCCGGTCGCAAGATGGATCTCTGCGGCGCCAACCTCTGGGAAGCGATGGAATAGATCCTCGGGGAGCGTTGATGCACCATGCTGCACCGCACCGGCGAGGCCACGAGCGCGGGCCAGTTCGCCGAGCTCCTGCAGCACGGTGAAGTCGAGGGCGACCTCTGCGACGCCGCCGCCGGGAAGCGGCACGCCGCCGTGACTCGTTCCGGTCTGCACCGAGACCTTGCGCAGACCACGCGCACCAGCACTGCGACTGGCGAGGGCGACATCGAACTCGTCGAGATAGGCGGCCAGCTCTTCGGCGGTGGAGTTCTTGTTCCCCACCTCACCGATCTCGCCACCCATGCTGATCTCAATCCCAGCAGGCTCCAGTTCACGAACGAGGGCGACCGCTTCGGCGGTGCGCACCGCATTCACGCGCTGCTGCTCCTGCACCGTTGGCAGGGCGAGGTCAACGAGTGTGGAGGCATCGATGTCGATGTTGCGATAGCCAGCGTCAACGGCGAGTCGGCAGGCGCGTGCGATCTCGGCGGCGACCCCTTCAGGGTCGGTTGGGTACTTCTTGGCGACGAATTGGTAGTGGTCGCCCTGAATGAATATTGGCCCGCGCCAGCCGGCAGCAATCGCGCCGCAGAGGATGCTCGTGGCGTAATCGGCGGGGCGCTGGAAGGTATAGGTCTGCTCGGAGCGCGCCAACTCAAAGATGAGTGCTGCGCCGTCCATGGCGGCGGCGACTTGGAGTGCCGTGCGTGACATCTCAAACACCTGGCTGCGCAGGTTCAGCGCAGGAACGGTAAGGCCCTCGTACGCGCCGTTCGCCCGTGCGGCATAAATCGGCGCGATGCTGGCGCTCTGGATCCCTGCAGCCGCTGCGGCTGCGCGAGCAAGCCACTGCGCCGCAGCAACGGTCGCCTCGTCGGTGGAGAAGGCGGCGGTCCAAGCGATCGTCGCGGCACCGCTCTGGCGCAGCTGCGCCGCATCAAGAATCTCGACGACGCCCGAAGGCGTAACGCGCAGCGCGGAGCTGAGAAGTTGGCGTAGGACTGCGGGCGAGGTGGCGATGCGACTCATGGCGGAATCGTAGCGCGAATTAGAACGCGCTTCGTTTTAGGGGGTGGCAAGCTCCCGCTCACGTGCCGCCAACTGGCTGCTGTACGCGGCCTGCGTTACGCCAACCCGAGCCGCGAGTTCTGGGAGAGCCGCCCACGAGAAATCATCCCAACCGCCCCTGCCGTCCCAGGTTGCGAGCAGCGCCGGCGGGCGTCGCGCCCCCCCATCCAGTGCAGGTGCACGCAGTAGGTGTGCCGATTCCACTTGGCTCTGACCCGCAGCGCCATCACCGAGCACGGTCACGAGGCCGAGTCGGTGCAGGTCATCTTCTGGCACGCGCAGGTTCGCGCCGCGCAGTAGATCAAGCAGTTCAGCCAGGTCGTGGCCGGGTGCCGTTGCGATGAGCGGGAAGCCGCGAACCAGTGCGCGAACTACGGTTTTCGTCGTCACCGCGCTCAGGCGCTCGGTGAGGCCATAGGCGATGAGTCGCGTCGAGCGCGGAGCGCGCGGCGCACCGCCAGCACCAGCGACGAGGCAGCCGACTCCCGCTGGATCGGTGAGCCATACGAACGCTTCGTCGGGAGCGATCTTGATCTCGGCACTCTCGGCGCCAGCCGGGAGTGGCGAGGCGGCGGCGATTGCCTCGGCGAGCGCGTCGCGGCGCTCAGGTGCGGCACTACCCGCCACAACAATGGAGACGCCCGCGTCGGCGAGGAGGGTAATCTGCGCGGCCAGCGTTGCGCTGAGCTGCCCACCGGCCACCAAGTTGCGCAGTGCTTCGTGGCTCATGCGCGCTCCGCCGTCAATACCTTAGTGCGAATGGAGTTGTCGACCCATGCGGCTTCGGTGCTGATCATCGTCTCTCGTCCATGCCCTGGAATCACACGGGTCGCGGGGTCAAGCCCCCGCAGCCTCGCAAGTGAGTCGAGCATCGCTGCCGCGTCACCGCCAGGAAGATCGGTCCTGCCCCATCCACCAAAGAAGAGGGTGTCGCCACTCAGCAGTAGTCCAGCGCTCGCATCAAACAGCGAGATTGACCCTTCGGTGTGGCCAGGCGTGTGCAGCACCGTGAAGTTGATGCTCCCCGCGGTGATTCGATCCCCGTCATTAAGGTCGCGTGTTGGCACGACCGCGGGGATCGGAAAGGGTGCGGCGAGTGGCTGTGGTTCGATGAGGCGATGGCGATCGAGCGGGTGTACACCAATCGGCAGCTCCTCATGATGGTGAGTTGCGTGGTGTGCTGCGAGCGCCGCCATCTCCCCCATGTGGTCCCAGTGACCATGGGTCGCCAGGGCCAAGACGAGACGCCAGCCGCGCTCGACGAGCTGCGTGGTCAGTGTGGCGAGAGATGGGATCGCCGGGTCGACGACGATCGCCTCACGACGATCAGGATCGCCAACGAGCACCACGTTCGTGCGCAGCGGCCCGATAGGGAGAACCTGCACCTCGATCATCGGCGTGGCCGTTCAATGGGCTGAAAGGCACGCGAGTCAAGTTCGGCACGAAGTGTCTCCTCGCTCGCCGAAGAGAGTTGGACGACCCGCTCCAGTAGTGCGATCCGCCGTGCAGCCTCTTGAGCATCCAAGCGCGCGTTCGGGGTGGAGAGCATGCCCGCCACACCAACACGATCGAGGCCCCGTCCGCCAAGCGACGCGGCGTAACGCACCGCCCAGAGGAGGATCTCCATCGGTTCAGTGGCCTCGTCACCCGGAGCAGGAACGAGCGCGAGGATCAGGCCGCGAGTACCTGGCCAGGTTGCGGCGGCGCGCCACGACTCGGGGTTGCGAATCGGATTGATCACCAGGCTCTCAGCTGGAATCTGCAGCCACTCTTCACGACTCATACCCACGAGCTCTCCGCCGATAGGGAGCAGCGCGCGATGCACCCCCGCGAGTGCAGTCAGACGTTCAGCGAGGTGCTCGCATGATGAGAGCGTGGCCCCCGTTAGCTCTGGGCACTCGACGAAGTGAATCGCAGGGTTTAGGCCGGATTCAACATTGAATGCAGCCGGGTCCAGAAGTGTGGCGAACACGCGTTAGAACGGGAGCTGTAGGCGCAAATTGGCAAGCTCGCGCCAGTTGATATAGATCGCGACAAGCCCAATGAGCACCACAAGACTCAACACTAGGTCTCCACCACGCCAGGTCGCAACTGCAGCAGTCCAGCGACGTCGCATCGACTCTGCTCGTGTCGGCTGAATCAACACCCCGAGAATGAGGCCAGTGGCCAGACCACCAATATGAGCCGAATTGTCAATGCCGCCGCCAATGAACCCAGCCCCGAAGCCGAGCACAATGTTGATGAGGAGGAGGCCACCGACACGACCGAGCGCCTCGCGCATGCCGCGCTCAACAAGCGGGCGATGCGCCCACTCTGCGCCGAGAGCGATACCGAAGAGGGCGAACACCCCACCAGACGCGCCGACCGAATATCCAATGGGAGTCCATATTGAACTTAGGAGCGACGCGCCAATGACGCCGAGGAAGTACCAGCCGATCAGGCGCTTCGCGCCATAAAGGCGATAGACGAGCTGAGCGGCGATGTCGAGCGCGATCGCGTTGAAGCCGAGGTGGAGCGCCCACGACTGCCAGTCTGGATTGATACCGCCGTGAACGAACGCCACGGTCACAAGGCGCCATGGACTGCCCGAGAGATAATCAAATCCGTCAGGCGAAAGCTTTATGAGTGAAAAAAGCTCGGCAAGCGCCGGGTCAAGTTTCGTCAGCACCGAGAGGACGATGGTGACCATGAGTAGCGCACGTGGCACCCACGAGCCAGCAGGTATGCCACGGGCGCGGCGGAATGCCGCCTGAGAGCGGAGTGACGAGCCGCCCGTCTCTTTGGTGAGCCAGCCGATGCGCGAGGCGATCTCGGCGCGGGCAGCGCTGGTAGGGGCGCTCCCCTCTGCTTCGCGGTAAGTGGCAAGGGCGGCGGGGAGTTCGCCGCGGCGAACCTCCTCCATAGCGCGTCGGCGGAGGGCGAGGAAGCGCAGCTCTTGGTCCGCGGAGTTGGCGGCGATCTCGAGGTACTCAGCTGCCTCGTCGTCGCGCTCTAGGCGCAGCAGCGCCTCCGCGGCACCATAGGCGGCGCGCTCAGCAAGGATGCGATCGTCACTTGGCGTCGCCCCTGCAACGGCGGCGGCGAAGGCGAGAGCGGCACCCTCCGCGTCACCGCGGTCAAGGGCGTCCACGCCGAGCTCCATGCGGCTCGGCAGGTCGGTCGCTTCAGAGGGTGGGCGCAGCGCTTCACTCATCTGTAGCAGCGTACGCGATGCGCTATCAGGCGGCAGGCGACTCGCGATCAGGCAGGAGGAGCGCCACCAAGAGGTCGGTGACGGCGGCCGGATCACCCGCTGGGCGCTCAACCTCCAGCGGCGGCGGAGCGTCGCCACGCTCACCCGTTGGGACTCCTGCAGGGGTCGACCCTTCCGGCCTCGTTACGACGAGCCGTGCACCAACATAGGCGCACGCGTCGAGCACTGTGGCGACGACCGAATCATCAGTCGGGTCAACTAAGAGCACCGCATCGAAGCTCGTGAGGTAGCGCAACGCCAGCTCCAGGTCGGCGGCATCCATCTCGAGCGAACTCGCCCCATCAACAGCGGTCGCCAACGCACCATCACGAATGAGCGCCACGTGGCCGATCCCTGCGGCTGCAAGTTGCGTGATGACCGCCTCACTCGCTCCATCAACGCCGATCTTGCTCACCATCTCAACAGGTTCGCCTGCGGCGGCGAGGGCGAGTGCCACGGTCGCCGCATAGCTGCCAAGGGCATAGGTTGATCCTTCTGCCCGCGCGCTCACGGTGCCGATCACCACGATCATGCCGAGGCCGCACCGTCTGCTTCGACCTGCACGGTAAATCCTTCAGCCTCAATCGGGCCAGTGATCGCAGCGGCATCGCCGACGATCACGATCTGCTCCGCAGAGGTGGCCAACTCGTCGGCGATTAGGGCGATCGCAGCGCGGTCGACGGCGGCGACGCGTTCACGGAAGTGATCTGGCTCGTCGGGCGAGAGCCCGAGTACGGTGAGTGCCGCGGCCATGCTGGCAACTGGTGTGGCGGTGCCAAAGCGCAGCGGGAAGGTGCCACAGAGATAGTCGCGCGCCTCGGTCAGCTCTTCGTCGGTTGGTGGTGCGCTCTGCATTGTGGCGAGCTGGCGGCGCGCCTCGGCGAGTGCAGGGGCAGTCACACCAGTCTCCACCGCGGTCCCCGCCATGAATGGTCCACGCCCGCGCCGCAGATCGAATCGTGCGCCAGCACCGTAGGTGTAGCCCTTCTCTTCACGCAGCACGCGATTGAGCCGGGAGCCGAAGAGTCCGCCAATGATCTCGGCGTACACGAGTGAAGCGTGGTGGTTCGCATCAAGTCGCGAGCGACCGATACGGCCGATGCGAATCTCCGACTGCACTGAGCCGGGTCGGTCCAACACCTTCACGAGTGGCGTGGCACTTGCCGCAGAGGGAGCCGGCGCGGCGCGATCTGGCTCACCGCGGCCCCAGGTGCCGCCACCTGCGCTGATCTCGCTGAGGCGGCTCGCCTCAATTAGTGCGAAGGCCGCATCAGCATCAATCTCGCCCGCAAGAACGAGCGTTGGCGTGCCGATGCGCAGAATCTCTTGGTGTCGCGCAACGATCTGGTCGCGCGTCAGCCGTGCGACGCCGTCGGCGGTTCCAGCAAAGGGTCGACTGTAGGCGGCCTCTGGTGCGTAGAGGGCCGCCGAGAGCGCATCAACGGCACGGCTCCGTGGGCTCGCATGCGCCTGCTTGATCGCAGCGAGACGCAACGCCTTCAGTCGCTCCACGTCGGCTTCGGGGATACGCGGGGTCAGCGCGATCTCGGCCATCAGATCGAGGACGCCAGCGAGGCGCGAGACTGGTGCCCCAGCGCCAATGGTGAGGCTCTCCCAGCCCGACTCAGCCCCAATCGATGCGCCGAGCAACTCTCCCGCCTCGATCAGCCCGTCGGCGTCGTGGTGCTCTGTCCCCTCGGTGAGGAGGCGTGCCAGCAGGGCAGAGAGTCCCGACTCCTCTGGGCGCTCCCCTGCGGCACCGCCGCCGAAGAGCATCTGAACTGAGGCGATCGGGCGTGATGGCATCGGCAGCAGGATCACCCGCATCCCAGCGCGGGTCTCTCGCTCAATGGCACGTGGGAAGCGCCAGGTGCGCGGCGCCCCTGGGCCTGGACGGGCTGCCGTCTTGCTCATGACTGACCCTCAGGCACGTACCAGAGCACGATGCGATTCTCCTTGGCGAAGAGCTTCGCCGCCGTCTGCACCTGGTCCGCCGTCACCGCAAGGGCAAGGTCGAGATCGCGATTGATGCGACCTGGATCATTCAGCAGGGTGGCGTACATGCCGACCGCATCGGCGAGCTCCTCTGGATCGGATCGCGCCAGCAACTCTTCGGACTCCGTCAGCGCCTTAGCGCGCTCGAGCTCTGCCGACGTTGGCCCCTCGGCGGCGAGACGCTCCAACTCTTCGACGAAGGCGCGCTCCACCGCCTCATTTGACGCACCAGGGCGAACTGTGGCCGCGCCAACGATGATCGATGCCCCGCCAACAAACGGGAGGAGCGAGAGGCTCATATCCTGAGCCACCTGCTCATCGCGAACGAGGCGTCGGTAGAGGCGACTCCCCTTCCCGCCGGCGAGGATCTGCGTGGCGATCTCAATCGCTGGAATCAGTGGCGCACTCAGCACCGGAGCGCGGAAGGCGAAGTGCACGCGCGCCTCAGGAACCTTGTCGTGGATCGTCTTGCGGATCTCGCCACCGAGCGGCGCACTCAACGCAAGATCCGGGTGCGCCGGAAGTGCAGGGTTGGCGGGGATCGCACCGAAGTGTCGCTCTACGGCGGCGATGATCTCCTCTTCATCAATGTCGCCGACAACGGTAAGTACCGCATTATTCGGTGCGTACCAGGTGGTGAAGAAGTCGCGCACATCCTCGAGTGAGGCAGCATCAAGGTCGTCCATAGAGCCGATCGTGGGGTGATGGTACGGATGCCCCTTCGGATACGCGAGCGCGAAGAGTTCGATGTAGGCACCGCCGTACGGCTGGTTGTCGTAGCTGGAGCGCTTCTCGTTCTTCACCACGTCGCGCTGGTTGTCGAGGTTCGCCTGATCGAGCGCGGTGAGGAGTGTGCCGAGCCGATCGGCCTCCATCCAGAGGATCAGCTCCACCCATTCCGCTGGCACGGTGGCGAAGTAGTTGGTGCGGTCGAGCCAGGTTGTGGCGTTCCCCTCTCCGCCGATTGATTCCACGAGGGTGAGGTGCTCCGCCTTCGTGACGTTCTCGGAGCCTTGGAACATCAGGTGCTCAAATAGGTGCGCGAATCCGGTGCGCCCGGCACGTTCGTCTTTTGAGCCGACGTGATACCAGATGTTGACGGCGGCGATCGGTGCCGTGCGGTCAACGATCAAGAAGAGGCGCAAGCCATTGGCGAGCCGATGTTCGCGGATCGGCAACGGCGGCGTCGCCGTGCGCGTCGTCATCCTAGTTCTGGATGGCGATTGGAAGTACTAAGAAGAGGAGTGCGCCACCAACGCCGATAGCAAGGCCCTGCGCTGCAATGATCAGTGCAGTTCGGCGATCGGCGGCGAGTGCGACCTGGTCACTCACACGGCTCATCTCACCAATCTTGCCGAGGTTAAAGGTGCCGGCGAGGCCATACGCCATGCAGAAGCGTCGACGTGCCTGAATCCAGCCGATTGCTGCGCCCGTAAGAGGCAGTGCAACGAGGAGGCGCGCCGAGTCACTGGGAGCCGAACCGAACGCGATCAGCGCGACTGCGAGGCCGATGCTGGCGACGAGGCCCGCAGCTGCAGCCTTGCGGCGGCGCGCGATCTCATCGGGTCCAATGTTGCAGGCGCCAGGTGCGTAGGTCAGTTCCATACGCTCATCGTAGCGGCTTAGGGCAAAAAGTGAGTCGCTTTGCGCCAGTGAGCAGATGGGCAACAACTACGAAGAGGCACAAGCCTTCTTGGTGAGCCGGGTGGGATTCGAACCCACGACCTAGTGATTAAGAGTCACTTGCTCTACCGCTGAGCTACCGGCCCACGGCGGAGAATAGATGAGCGGGGCGTAGCGTGCTACGGCGCTACCGGCGCGCGGCGGCTCCCTCGGTAACAAGGGCATCCAGAAGCGCGGAGAGTCGAGCTGCCAAGGCGGCGTGGCCCGCCGCATTCGGGTGGAACGGGATCTCGCCATCCCTCCCCCACTGGTAGGGCTCGGGATCGCAGAGGCGATGGCCGAGGAAGGCGTCGGCGAGGTCGGCAACACGGAGTCGCGGGTCGTTGACGGTGGCGATCGCTCCGCGGACGCGGTCGGCGATGTTGCTCCCCCACCCTGCGAGCACGCCCAGGTCGGCGTCAGAGATGCTGTCTCCTGGCGCCCGCAAGCCGGAGCATGCGTCGAGGCCGGGGGTGCCCGCCGCAGGGAGCGAGTCGGCGTACATGACCACAACGACGATGGCATTCGGCGCCTTGGCGAGCACCGTGCGATAGAGGCGCACTAGGGTGCCGCTCAGGGCCGCTGCCTGGGGCTTCATGCGCTCGCCCGCGGCGACGCAGGCGGCCGCATCCTCGGTGCGACAGGCGGCGAAGACCTCAGAGAAGCCGGCGTCGTTCCCGCCGATGCCGAGCATGACGATGTCGGTCTCGGCGCTGAGCGCCTGCACCTGCAAGATCTCCCCTGCGCGCATGCGGCGATCGACCAGATCTGCGACAACGGCGCCGCTGCACGAGACGTGGGTCAGCGAGAGGCGCATACTCGTTGGCATCAAGAGGCGCGGCCAGGCTGGCCCACGGGCGCAGACACTCGGCGCACCAAGCACTTGCAGCGTGCCGCGATCAAACGGGAGCGCCGCCGAGGCGTAGCTGTCGCCAAGCACGACGAGGTTCAGCGTTGGTAGCGATGCATCGCTCGGGCCGACCAGGATCGGTGCGGGGATCGGCGCATCGAAGCGCAGCGCTGGTCCACCGACCCCACCGAGGGCAGCAACGATCAGACCAGCGAGCGCGCCAGCAGCCAGACGCTTACGCATCAGGCGTCTCGCTGATGCCGAAGAGCGCGGTGAGCGATCCAGTCAACGATTGAGTACCGACAACGATCTGCTCGGCGCGCGTGGTGAGTGCACCACTCGCCCGTGCCTCGCGCACCTGCGCGTCAACGTGTGATTCGGCAGCGGCAACAAGGTGCGCCTCAATGCGGCGAATGCGACCGCGCACGCTGCGACCCGCACCCACTTCGTCGATGCTAGCCAGGAGTTCACTGATCCCAGCACCAGCGGTGGCAGAGACGAGGGCGAGCTCTGGCGCGCCGGCGCCGAGGGCGAGTCCACTACGCAAGCGATTGAAGGCCGCCTGTGCGCCCGGTCGATCCGACTTGTTCACCGCAACGATGTCGGCAACCTCAAGGATTCCCGCCTTCATCGCCTGCACCTCGTCGCCACCCTCGGGCCCTTCCACAACGAGCAACACATCGCCGAGTCGCGCAATGCCGATCTCGGCCTGTCCGGCGCCAACGGTCTCTACAAAGATCAGATCGAAGCCAGCCGCCTCCACTAGGATCGTGGCCGCAGCCGCAACGTGGGCGAGCGATCGACCGCTGCCGCGCGTGGCGATCGATCGAGTGAAGCGACCGTCATCGTCGGGATGCTCGTCAATGCGCACGCGATCGCCAAGTAGTGCACCTCCGCTCTCGTGAGAACTCGGATCAATCGCGAGGATGGCAACGCGGCGACCGCCAGCACGCGCCACATCGGCGAGAGCCGCGGCAAGAGAACTCTTCCCTGCTCCTGGCGCGCCTGTCAGCCCCACCACAAGAGCGTTGCGCACGTGGGCCGCCGATGCGGCGAGCGCCTCTTGAATGCGCTGATTTGCTGCGGGGCCGGGTCGCTCTACCGCGCTGATCCCCTGTGCCAACTCGCGACGCGCCGCGAGATGCTTAGCGTCGGCGGGCATTCGCTCGTAGGAAGGTGGCAACCTCGGCGATCGTAGTTCCTGGCCCAAATATTCCCGAGATGCCAGCCTGCTCCATTTCTGGGCGATCAGCCTCGGGGATGATGCCGCCCGCAACTACCAGCACATCGCTTGCCCCAGATGCGCGGAGGCTTGCGACCAACTTCGGCAGCAGGGTTGCGTGGGCGCCCGAGAGAATCGAGCAGCCGACCACATCCACGTCCTCTTCGATGGCGGCAGCAACAATCGCATCAACGGTGCGACGTAGCCCGGTGTAGATCACCTCAAATCCTTCGTCGCGCAGTCCACGCGCCAGCACCTTCGCGCCACGGTCGTGGCCGTCGAGGCCAGGCTTAGCGATCAACACCCGAATTGGCGTCGTTC